>NZ_JH600070.1:3430683-3730683 GCF_000245015.1 Beggiatoa alba B18LD
TATAGTTTATAGGTTTTTTATAAATTATAAAATTAACTATTTTTATTGATGACATTAACGGAATATAGGCGTGAGGGTGTGTTAGCTATAGCAAACGAATTATAAAAAGATTAAATAGAATTCAATAAAAAGAGCTCATCAATAGAACAATATTGTTGTTTGCGGAGAGTCTTAGCCTGAGCCCATTTATGCTCGATAGGATTTAAATCAGGCGAATAAGGAGGTAAATATTCCAAGAGATGCCCAGCATCTAAAATAGCCTGCTGAATATCACTACGTTTATGAAAAGTGGCCTTATCCATGACAATGACAGAGTTTTGAGGGAGTTTAGGGAGTAACTCTTGGGTTATCCAAGCAAAAAAGACATCAGAATTAACCGCCCCAGAAACTAAAGAGACCGTTAGTAAACAAAAATTGAGCAAAGCCCCGATGACATTAGTGCGTCCCTTTGCGTGCCAGTCTTGCGTACCAGAGCAACGTTTGCCGATAGGTGCATAACCAAAACGGCGTGGCATATCATGAGCAAAACCACTTTCATCGATGAAAACAATTTGTCTATCAGATTGTTTATAACGATTCATTTTGTCTTGGAAGACTTGCCGTGCTTCGGGGTTGGCTTTGGAATGTTTGAGGTTTTTTTTTACGGCTAATTCCTAGACGTTTTAATGCGCTACGAATTCCCCCTTCAGTTATTCCAAAACGGGCTGCACGTTCGTAATGGTAAGCATCGGGATATAACACAACATCTTGTTTTAGAGCTTCCATATCTATTTTGCTTGGTTTGTTACGTGTCCGTTTGGCTTCTAAGACTTTACTCCATCTCACTACACTTGCGATGGCTATTTGAAAGCGTTTCGCTACCGCTGCTAGGGTAAGATTTTCTTCTTGTTTCACCTTTAATACTTTAACGCGAGTACGGCGAAAAATGACTTAAATAAAAATAGGTTGAGAAGGATTTAACAAATTAAAGCCATCATCAAGTTTAGGATTAATACGAGACATCAAAGAAGGCTTATGGAGCTTCCAAGTGTAAGCAATAAGCCCCGCAACGACATTGACCATAAACCCCAAGACACTGCAATGGCGCGTATGTTCAATCTGAGTGAATGATTTAAGTTGACCGATGACGGTTTCTATTAAGGAACGTTTTTTTAGCATTATCGTATCAAATTCACTGAGCGACTCTTTTTTCATGTTTTTACGGACACCCGTGATTAATTCAATGCCTTGCGTTTTCAAAGTTGCCTTTAATGCCTTAGAAATATAGCCCTTGTCACCATATAACTTACCTTGAATAAATTGCGTCATCGCCCTTAAGCCCTTGCGGTCATCAAAATTCGCAGCGGTGAGAAAAAAGGAGATTAATTCCCCTGTATCATCAATGACTAAATGCAATTTAAAGCCAAAATACCACCCAATAGAGTTCTTCCCCCGTTGTGCGAGGTTTGCAAAGGTTTTATGGTGTGAAATTCGCCGATTGTGACAAACCTTTAACGGGGTTGAGTCAATGAAGGCAATCCCGCGAGAGTTTACCCGCCGACTGTGCAAGTAGGCGCTGAGCGGTATCATCACTGACTGGGATAACTCAACAAACCGTTGATAACTGACCCGTTTCGGAAACGCCCCCCCGAGTACCTGCGGAACATAGTGGGTATAAAATCCTTTGAAATGACGTTGATTAGATTGATGAAACAACACGAGTAAGGTCATCACTTCCGACGGGGACATTGTCCCATCTCGCTGACTTTTCTTGGGATTTCCTTCTTCTAACAACATTTGTTCCCATAAAGGCATGAACCATTTACAAAAGTCGTCGATTGAGCAGAACAGGATTGTTATCATATCCATGGTTGTACCTTTGGAAAGTGGGGGTGGACGTTTAGTGATGTTCCATTATTCCTACTTTTCCTTTAGGTACAACTTTTTATTTCTTCCATTCCGCTTTTATCATTAATCCTCTGTTTTATATCTATTATCTCGCCGTACTCGCGTTACTTTACAACGGAAATCTATTGAATAGGTCATTTTTTATTATCTTTTTAAAATACGGTTGCTATAATTCTGAAAATTCTGTGAATTCTGATTCAGACAAACAGAGACCTGCTAGGTTTTGAAAACCGAGCAGGTCTGTTGGAACGCACGAAAAGGGTTGACTTTACTTTAACCAGCAAGATTAAAACATTGTCTGAATCAGGATTTTCAGAATTAACAGAATTTAAACCCCTTAAACCAAGAAATGAATGCGAATCATGCTTTTTAATTCTGAAAATTCTGTGAATTCTGATTCAGACAATCTTTTATCTTTTTAAAAGAAACTCGCCGAACTTAGGTTACTTAATTTTACCAAGTTATATTTAATCGTTATGGGTAAAACTGTTTTATAATAGGTCGCTTTTCCAAGAGTAGGGGTAATTCCCTACTTATGTTTAGCAATGACAGGTCTTTATGTTTATGAAAAAACGTTATTCCCCCGCTTGCCAACACAACAGCCAACGTTTAGCACAGCAAAATCGTCAAAGACAATGGCGCATGATGAATAATGAAGAACATCATGAAATTAGCGCAACCCTCTTGCGTCACCCACAACAATGGGCTAGTTTGCAATCCGTAGAAATCAGTGATGCATCCAACCCCGCCGTCAATTCCGCTCATTAAAGCCAAAACAAAACTAATCAACTAGATGCAATAATTTTTGCCTAGCCCTTTTGTCCTTGCTACAACAGGGCTAGGTATCAATCGCCCTCATCACTGCGCGTATGACTTCTAAAACCCCGACCTCATCAACACATATGCTGATTAAACCCTTTATTAAATGGGTTGGTGGTAAACGCGCCTTACTCGATGAATTGTTAAAAAGACTTCCAACAGACTTTAATCACTACTTTGAACCCTTTGTCGGTGGTGGTGCGCTGTTTTTTGAACTACGCAAACGCAACATGCTCACAGGCAAAAAAATCTACCTATTTGATAAAAACGCCGAACTTATCAACGCCTATCAGACTGTACAACACAATCCCTACGCCTTAATTCTACAACTGCAACAATTTCAAGAACAACACTCCGCCCACTTCTACACCTACATCCGCGCCCTAGACCGACAAACCAATTTCGCCCAATTAAGCCCAGAAATGCGAGCAGCCCGCTTTATCTACCTCAACAAAACCTGCTTTAACGGACTCTATCGCGTCAACAAACAAGGTTTTTTTAATGTGCCGATAGGTAGTTATGTAAAGCCTGCTATCTGTGATACAGACCTTCTTTTAAACGCACATCATGCCCTGCAAAATGTCACCCTATTACACACTGACTACAGTCACGTGTTACAACTCGCACAAAAAAACGACTTCATCTATTTAGACCCGCCCTACTACCCCTTAACTGCCACTGCTAATTTTACCGCGTACAATCAACACTTATTTTTAGAAGCAGAACAAAAACAATTATTTGAAAATTTTAAACGCCTAGACCATAAACATTGTTTATTAATGCACTCAAATTCAGATACCATTTTTATGCGAGAACTCTATAAAATTTACTACACTGAAACGGTCAAAATGCCCCGTTTTATTAATAGTAAAAAAGATGGACGGGGTAAAATTAACGAAATAATTATTAGAAATTACCAATAATATTAAAATATTAAGTAGATTCTATTTCCATAGAAAATACTCAATAAAAAAATATTTCATGACATAAAACCAAAGGAACGCGAATGGAAATCAATGGCGTACAAATAGACCCGACTTTTGCGGAGGCATTTCCCATGAAAGCCACCCGCATCATCGTAACGGCACACAATCAAAAATGGGCAAACATCGCCGCCCAAGCCATGACAGGTTTTGCAACCTCCGTCATCGCCTGCGGATGTGAAGCAGGTATAGAAAGAGAACTCAGCGCAGAAGAAACGCCTGATGGTCGCGTCGGCGTATCCATCCTTCTCTTTACCATGTCCTCCGACAAACTCATCAAACAAATACAAAACCGTGTCGGGCAATGCGTCTTAACCTGCCCAAGCACCGCCTGTTTTGCAGGACTCTACACCGATAAACCTGCACCACTGGGAAAAAACCTCCGCTACTTCGGCGATGGCTGGCAAATCTCCAAAGTTATCGCAGGCAAACGCTACTGGCGCATCCCCGTCATGGAAGGCGAATTTTTATGTGAAGAAACTACGGGTATTACTTCTGCTGTTGGTGGGGGTAACTTCCTCATTCTTGCTAAAACGCCTGAACAAGCACTGATTGCCAGCGAACACGCCATCGAAGCCATGCGTCAAGTTGCAGGCGTTATTATGCCTTTCCCTGGTGGCGTTGTACGCTCAGGCTCTAAAGTCGGCTCTAAATACAAAGGCTTAATTGCCTCCAGTAATCACGCTTTTTGCCCTACCTTAAAAGGACAAGTGAATAGTGAACTCGACAACAATGTCGGTTCTGTTTTAGAAATCGTTATCGACGGTTTAACAGATACCGCGATTCGAGAAGCAACCCGCGCAGGGATTCAAGCAGTCTGTCAACTCGGCAAAGCCAACGGTATTTTGCGCATCAGTGCAGGAAATTACGGCGGAAAACTCGGCCCTTACCATTTCCACTTGCAGGAGATTATGCAATGAACCCCTTAGTCTTTACCCTAAAAACCGAATTACAACAACGGCTTGATTTATCCCCCCTCGTTCCAAATCTACTACAAGGGAAAACCCCAGACGACATCAAAGCCCTGCCCCTCTCTTATGGTAATCGTCACCTAAACGTCGACAACGTTTTCGATATGACAGGTGAAGATACACAACATCTGATATTTAAAGCGGACTGTGGCAAACTTGACCACATTGGCGCAGTGATGCAAGGCGGGACAATCGAGATTTACGGCTCTATCGGTGCATATTTAGGGCGCGATATGCGCAAAGGCAAAATAGAAATACACGGCAACACCGATGCCTACACCGCCGCAGGCATGAAAGGGGGAGAAATCTTCATTCATGGCAATGCAGGCGATTATCTCGGCTCGGCGCGGGCGGGTGAACGTCAAGGAATGCGAGGCGGGCGCGTTATCGTTACAGGCAACGCAGGGCATCGCGTCGGCGACCAATTACGGCGTGGCATGATTATTATTGAAGGCGATGCGGGCGACTACTGCGCCTCGCGGATGGTTGCGGGAACGATTGCCATTTTTGGACAAGTCGGCAGTTACTTAGGCTATGGGATGCAACGCGGCACTGTGATTTTATCGCGTCCTCCCGCGCATTTACTGGCGACTTTTAACGACTGCGGTCAACACGAATTATTATTTTTACGCCTTTTAGAAAAATCCTTGCAATATCCCAATAGTCGAATTCCTCGCGCTTTATTTTCCGCGCCTGTTCAACGGTTTGCGGGCGATTTAGCAACGATAGGTAAGGGGGAGATTTTAGTCATGGGGGGAATACAGTAAGAACAGGGATTCTTTAACAAAAAAGTCTCGTTTCCATAACGCAAATTCAATAAATATCTTAAAAACATAACCTGAGTTCGGCGAGTTTCTTTTAAAAAGACAACAGTTTGTCTGAATCAGAATTTTCAGAATTAAAAAGACAAGAAAATTAAAAGAATAAAAATTATGTTTTTAATTCTGCTAATTCTGATTCAGACAAAAAAAGACCTATTAGGTTTTCAAAACCTAGCAGGTCTCTGTTTTATTTTATAAAACTCACCTAACTCAGGTTACTTAGCAAATTAGGATTAATTACAAAATCCAGATTAAGCAACACTAGATGCTGCTTCCGCGCCTTTTTTCATTAGCTCCGCTAACGTGTTATAAGTATTTTCCCACGCTTGTTTAAGCTCAGGTGTGAACGCATCTGCTAAGGTTTGTTCAATGGTCATTAGTAAGGCTTTACCAAATACGGCATAATCCGCTTCTTGTACGCCATAGCCAACGTGACGCACGCCTAAACGTGCTACAACATCCGATAAATCATCTACTTTATCGATAGCATTGACGATAGTATCCATGATGTGCATAAAGTGAATACTTTGCTCAGTCAAATCCCCTTTAAACAGAGTCTTTAAACTAGGGTCTAGTGTAAAAAGGTTTTTATAAAACTTTTGTCCTAAAATGATTCCTTCTGGGATATTTGGCGATAGTTTTTCCCAAGAACGACAGACTAATTGAATGTCAGATGCCTTTAACATGTTTCCTCTCCTCGGTTATGAACTCAACTTGATAGTTATGATTCTTAAAAATCCTTGTCATGCTGTAGGGTATTTTATTATGCTGGTATGCTTTTAAAAGGCTTTCTGTTGTAACATATCAAATAAATCAGCAGGTTTTTAAAAAATAGAACAATAGTGTTTTGTCATGACAGATAAAATTATCTTGCCTGAGTCATTATTTAATAACAAATACAATTGATAATAACAACTCATTAAGTTTGTGCATAAAAAGTGCAAAGCTGGGTTGTGACCACAAACTTGTCAATGAGGATGTTCCCGTATTTTTGTATTGACTAACACGGGCGTTTTCGTTATTTTCCATTATCGGTTTTAAAACTAAATGGTGTATAAGAAAATGGGTTATAAACAATCACTAGGATCAGAGGTTAAGCCAGTGAAAGGCTTAAAAGTCAATTCAAAGGACTTGTTTAAATCTCGCAGAACCTTAACGGCGCGTTTTGCTCGATGGTGGCGACATCATTTTCATGATCAGCCTGAATTGCCTATGGCTTTATCTGGCTACGAGTTTAGTTTAGAAAAAGGGATTCATAAACGTCGGTTTAAGCGACCAAAAACCGCTATTCTTACCATCAGCATGTTAGTGTCAATGGGCTGGTGGATTACCAGTACAGGCGCATTATACGAACCAAATGGCGGTCTTCATCAATTCGCCAAATCCTTGCAAACTGACATATTTTCGTCAGAGTCGTCAGAAAAAACGCTATCATCCACAGAAGAAAGTATGAGCTTTAGTGAGCCTATTCCGACTGAATTGGCTGATTTGTTTATTCCTGCCTTAGCGGTTTTACCCACTGATTGGGATTATCAAAATGCAACGTTTAATGTTGAAGCGGAAACAGAAGAGGATATTGATGAAACGCAGAATTTAGAAGTCGCGGACGCGCCAGAATCACCATGGATTGATTTAAATGTCAGTGAAGGGGATACCCTTTCTACGCTGTTTGTGCGTTATCAACTCAATCGTGGTCAGTTGCACGAAATTCTTGATTTAGGCGAGCAAGCCAGTAAATTAAATGCGCTTCAACCAGGGCAAGAGTTGCGAATTCGACGGGATTCTAACGGGAATGTTGAGGATTTAATTGTCGATTTAGACTTTAGTAGCGAATTGCATATTTCACGCGGTGAAGAAGGCTTTACCAAAACAGTGATTAAACGTGATATCAATACGCAAGTCGTTTTCACACAAGGTTGCGTCAATAACACGTTATTTGATGCGGGCAGACAAGCAGGGTTATCTAACCGTCAATTACTGCAATTGTTAAAACGAGTCTTTCCTGAACAAATTAATTTTAAAGAAATTAAGCAAGGTGATACCTTTAAAATTCTTTATACCCAATATGTTGCAGGGGATGCGGTGGACGAAGGGGATATTTTAGCCGTTGAATTTAATACACAAGGTAAACCTTTCTACGCTGTGCGCCAACTTAATCGTACTGGGGAAGCCGTTTATTACAAACCTACCAGTGAGAGCGCGGTACAACTCAGTGGATTGTTAAAACAATTAGGCGGTGATATTTGTCAAACACAATCCTCTAAACTGGCTTCACAAACAGCAGAGAAACAAATCAATGTTGGTAAGAAGACATTGACATGGCAACGGGTGAAAAATAGCAATACAGCGTGGGTCTTAACCGCTGATAATGAAACAGGCATTTTAAGCTGGTTAAAAGCCAGTGAACCCTTGATTACACCTAAACCAATACCAGCCCCTGTTGTGCCTAAACAACCCTCCTTATTAACGGCTAAACTCAATTTAAACACGAGCCAGCAACAAGCCAAAAAACGTGCTGAAGTGAAAGCCAATAATAGTTATTTATTAAAGCCTACAACAGTTACACCGAAGCGCGTTGTTACTGAAAATTATGTTGAAGATTATCAACAAGTGGGCGGAGATTTGCGGATTAAAACCGCATTGAAAAATGCACAAAATCTCTTAGGAACACCTTACCGTTATGGTGGTACAACACCCTCAGGCTTTGATTGTAGTGGTTTTGTGTATTACAACTATCATAAAGTCGGCATTCGTGTGCCACGCACGGCACATGAGCAATATCAAAGCAGTCGCCCTGTTGGAAAAGGGAATTTAAAACCAGGCGATTTAGTCTTTTTCCGCGTGCGTAGCAGTAGCCGTATTGACCACGTCGGTATCTATCTCGGCGGTGATAAGTTCATTCATGCCGAAGCAACCAATAAACCCGTCACCATTACCAGCCTAAACGATAAATACTACAGTCGTTATTTTGTTGGTGGAGGTCGTAACTAATGCAGATTAAATCCCTACAAACCCTTTTATTATGCCTTTCTATCAGTATGAGCACTGCTGTTCATGCAAAAGAAACCGTCGATATTATTGGGGTAGGGGATATGATGCTGGGTACAAATTACCCAGTCGCAGAGCTTCTCCCGCCAAATCAAGGACGTGACCTACTCGCAAATGTGCAAGACATTCTTCGCAATGCCGATGTAACATTTGGTAATTTAGAGGGGGTTATCCTTGATGAGGGCGGTACAACGGGTAAAGTCAATTGTAGTAACTGCTTTTCCTTTCGGATGCCTGAATATTTAATTGATAATTTAGTGACGGCAGGCTTTGATGTCGTGAGCATTGCGAATAATCATGTCGGTGATTTTGGCGCGGTAGGTATGCAAAACACGATTAAAGTTCTGAAAGAAAAAGGTTTATATGCCGCAGGCTTTGAGTCCGTGCCGTCTGTGAGTTTTAGTAAAGACGGTATTCGTTATGGATTTGCTGCGTTTGCGCCGAATAATAATGTCATGGATTTACGGGATATTGCAGGCGCGAAACGATTGGTTGCGCAATTAGCCCGCGATAATGATATTGTCATCGTCTCTTTTCATGGGGGTGCAGAAGGTAGCAAACATCAACATGTTACCCGTCAGTCTGAAACCTTTTATAGTGAAAATCGTGGCAACGTGTATGAATTTGCGCACGCCGTCATTGATGCAGGTGCTGATGTCGTCTTTGGTCATGGACCTCATGTGACTCGTGCAGTAGAAGTTTATAATAATCGCTTTATTGCGTATAGTTTGGGCAATTTCTGCACTTATGGGCCTTTTAATGTGAAAGGCGTTAATGGGGTCGCGCCACTTATCAAAGTCAGTGTTGATAAAACAGGGCAGTTTATTCAAGCAAAAGTCGTTTCTATCCAACAAACTAAACGCAGTTCTGTGATGCTAGATAATCAAGCAACGGCTTACCAATTAATTCAATCCCTCACGAAAGCGGATTTCCCTGAAAGTCGCTTATCCTTTAGCCCCTCAGGGGTCATTACTCAGTTGAAATAAGTTTAAAAGGTAGAGCTAAAGAAGCAGTGATATTAAAATAGTGAAACCGAAGAAATATAAAGAGCTCCTAAAATGCTAACTTGCCCTAGCTGTAAAGCGACATACATTGTGAAATACGGAAAAACCCGTACAGGGACACAAAACTATAAATGTCGCGAATGCGGACGGAGATTTGTAGAACAGCCTACCAAGAAATACATAAGCCAAGAAACTTGGGCACGGGTAGATAAACTGTTAAAAGAAAAACTCTCACTAAGAGGAATAGCGCGTGTCACGGGAATCTCAGGCACATGGCTACAACATGATGTCAATGGTTTGTATGCACAACAAAGACTAGAACAAGCGGTTAAAAAAAAGCAATTGTGCTTAGAATGCGATGAGATGTAGTCATTGGTTGGGCAGCGTCAACAGAAAGTTTGGATATGGTTAGCATTGGATAGAGACTCACGAGAGCGAGAGATTGTCGGGGTTGTCTTTGGAAAGCGAGATGCAGAGGGGGCGCAAGCACTGTGGGACTCACTCCCAGCGGTATATCGGCAATGTGCAGTCTGTTACACCAACTTCTGGGAAGCCTATCAGAAAGTTCTTCCGAGTAAACGGCATAAAGCGGTAGGGAAGGAGACAGGGCTTGAGCGATTTAACCATACGTTAAGACAGCGTGGTAGTCGTTTAGTGAGAAAAACCTTATCTTTCTCCAAGAAGATAGAAAATCACATCGGTGCTACTATTTTTTCATTAATGATTACAACAAATCACTGCTTCTTTAGCACTACCAAAAATTTATCAAAAGACTTTCCCAACGGTTTTTATAAAAAAAGCGCGAACAATCATTTGTCCGCGCTTTTTTATTTCAATCCAGCCAATTACTTACTAACCTGAGTACGGCGATATTCTTTTAAAAAGACAAGAGATTGTCTGAATCAGAATTAACAGAATTAACAGAATTTAAACCCTCTTATAGTAAACGCACTATAAAACGGTACGAAGGACTGGCAGTCCTATGAGGACTGCCAGTCCTAAATTTAAATCACTTTATCGTACGTTTACTATAAACCAAGAAATTAACGCGAATCACACTTTTTAATTCTGCTAATTCTGAAAATTCTGATTCAGACAAAAAAAGACCTGCTAGGTTTTGAAAACCTAGCAGGTATCTGTTTTATTTTATAAATATCGCCGAACTCGGGTTACTAAGCTGATAACACCCGTAACGTATGCTGTGCAATCATCTTTTCTTCATTGGTCGGAATCACCCAAACAGAAGTACGGCTGTCAGGCGTGCTGATGCAAGAGGCATGTTTGGCATTTGCTTCAGGATTTAATTTAATCCCTAACCATTCCGCTTTTTCACACACTTGTGCTCGAATGGGGCTGGCATATTCGCCAATGCCCGCAGTAAAGACCAGCGCGTCAATGCCGTTAATGGTGGAGGTCATCGCCCCTAATTCGCACCCGATTCGATAGACGAAGTAGTCTATGGCTTCTTTTGCATGGGGGGAATCGCTGGCTAATAAGGTTTCCATGTCGTTGCTAATGCCTGACACGCCTAATAAACCTGAGCGGTTATAAAGTAGCTTGGTCAGTTCTTTAACGTCCATGCCTTGGTTGAGGAAATGGAGGATAACGCCCGCATCAATCGCGCCTGTGCGTGTGCCCATGGGTAAACCGTCTAAAGCGGTGAAGCCCATAGTTGACGCAACACTTTTGCCGTGACGAATTGCGCACATGCTAGAGCCATTGCCTAAATGGGCAACAACAACTTTTTCAGGTAATTTCCCCATAACAGCAGGAATTTTTTGCGCAATGTATTCGTAGGATAAACCGTGGAAACCATAGCGTTTTATCCCTTGTTCGGTGTATTCACGGGGAATGCCGAAGCGTTGCGCGGTTAGCGTTTGCGTGGTGTGGAACGCGGTATCAAAACACGCGACTTGTGGTAAATGTTCTTTCAGTTTGTCTAAGACTTTTATCGGCGCGAGGTTGTGGGGTTGATGTAACGGTGCTAGCGGGATAAGAGCCTCAAGCTCTTGATAAATTTCAGATGTAATGGCGACAGGTTTGTTAAAGGTCACGCCACCGTGGACAACGCGATGTCCAACGGCATAGAGGCTTAAACCATCGTCGCGTTCTTCCATCCATTTAAGTAAACGGGCAAAAGCGGCTTCGTGGGTTGCTGTCCCTAAATCTTCATCCGTGAGTTTTAAACCTATCGCGTTTTTGGCGGTAAAGTGGGCGTGTGTGCCTAAGCCTGAGATATTGCCACGATAGATTAACTCTAAAGTTTGTTCTGCACCGTCATTGATAGCAAACAATGAGAATTTAATGCTGGATGAACCTGCATTAATCACGAGGATAGCGTTTTGACTCATGGAATTCCTTTGGCTTTGTTACGAACAAGGAGTAGGGCTAGGGCGCAAGATGCCATACGGCTTAGGACAGAGTCGGCGCGACTGGTGAGGGCAATGGGAACTCTAGCCCCTAAGACGATGCCTGAAGATTGGGCTTCTGCCATGTATTCTAGTTGTTTAGCAACCATATTGCCTGCTTCTAGGTCAGGCGCGACGAGGATGTCGGCTTGTCCTGCAACAGGGGAAACAATGCCTTTAATTCTGGCTGCTTCCATAGAAACGGCATTGTCAAAGGCTAAAGGTCCATCGATGATACCGCCAACGATTTGTTTACGGTCTGCCATTTTGCAGATGGCGGCGGCTTCGAGGGTAGAACGCATTTTAGGATTAATGGTTTCTACCGCTGAGAGTAAGGCTATTTTGGGTTGTGGCACCCCTAAGGCATGGGCAAGTTCAATCGCACTTTGTACGATGTCGCGTTTGTCTTCTAAGGTGGGGTCGATGTTAATGGCAGCATCGGTAACGAAGAGCGGACGTGGATAGGTAGGAACATCGATAACGAAAACGTGACTCATACGGCGAGAGGTGGCAATCCCTGTGCCGCGTTGTACTGCCGCGCCCATGAGTTCGTCGGTATGTAAACTGCCTTTCATGATGGCATCGACTTCGCCTGAACGTGCCATTGCAACGGCAACAGAGGCGGCTTCATGGCTGTGTTCGGTGTCAACAAAGTTGTAGCCACTAATATCGACACCGTCTTCTTGGGCGACAGCAATAATTTTGGCTTTAGGCCCTACGAGGTAAGGAATAATTAAATTTGCTTTTGCGGCTTCTATCGCGCCAAATAGGGAGTTGCGGTCAACAGGGTGTACGACTGCCATACGAATGGGGTCGTATTTTTCTGTCATGGCAACTAAGCGTTGTAGTTGAGCACCAGGGTTGTTGATTTGTAATTCTGGTAAGGCAATGGCTTCCCGAACAATTTTTTCAGTTGGCGCAATAACTTCTGATGTTCCCGAGCAAACTTTTTCTCCCCGTTGGTTTGTCCCTAAACAGTCAAAAATAATGCTGTTGTCTTGCGGATTTTTACTCTTAACGGTAATGGTGAGCGTAACGGTATCACCCAACGTTAAGTAGTTATGGAAACTTAAGTTTTGCCCTTTATAAATCGTTCCAGGTCCTGGGAGTTGTGTTCCAAGAATCCCTGAAATGAGCGCGCCGTTCCACATGCTGTGTCCCGTGACTTTGTTTTTTTTATCTTGTTCGTGTACGTAATCAAAGTCTAAATGGGTGGGGTTTAAATCCCCTGATGCCATGGCAAAAATATTAATGTCTTCATAGGTGAGCGTGCGGGAAACGCTAGCCGATTCACCAAGTTGAATTTCAGCAAAGGTTTTATTGCTAATACTCTGTTGAGGTGCTGAGTTGTGCATAGTTGTTGATTCTCACGTTGTTCACGTTATGTATTGCTATCATGCTGATAAGCAAGAAGAACAAAGCCTTATCAGCATAAGCGTTATGATGGCTTAACCAACGATGTGATAGCCCGCATCGACATAGATACGATTACCTGTAATCGATTTTGCCATGTCGCTCACAAGATAGGCGCAAATACTTCCAACATCTTCAATGGTGACTAATTGGTGTTGGGGGGCGCGTTCGGTGGCTTTCTCAATGAGTTCGTCAAAATGGGAAATCCCAGAGGCAGCACGGGTTTTTAAGGGACCGGGGGAAATGGCGTGTACACGAATGCCTTTTTCGCCTAATTCTGCGGCTAGATAACGGCTGGTGCTTTCTAACGCTGCTTTGACAGGTCCCATGAGGTTGTAATTTTCAACAACACGTTCTGCACCGAAGTAGCTCATGGTTAATAAACAACCGCCATCTTTCATTAAAGGCTCGGCAAGTTTTGCCATGCGGACGAAGGAGTGGCAAGAAATATCCATTGCGAGCAGGAAGCCATCACGGGAGCAGTCCGTTACGCGACCATGCAGGTCATCACGGGGGGCAAAGGCGATGGAGTGTAATAGGAAATCTAATTTGCCCCATTTTTGTTCGATCGCCGCAAAAACTGCTTCTAATTCGCCTTCATGGCTGACATCGCAAGGTAAAAGTAAGGGGGCTTCTAATTCTTTTGCTAATGGCTCAACGTGTGGTTTTGCCTTTTCATTCAAGTAGGTAATGGCTAGCTCTGCGCCCCAATTACGGAATGCGTTTGCACAACCATAGGCAATACTTTGATTGTTCGCAATCCCTACAACAAGCCCTTTTTTACCCGCTAGAAAGTTTGCAGAATTCATGCAAATAACTCCATTTAATTAAAAAAAACGTACATGTAGGTGATAACAGATGAGTCATTCTAAAATTGATATTGCAGAGCAACAATAGAATGTTTTACGCGCTGTTGTATCAAAATACAAGAAATGAATGACACAGATATTGCTATAGGGTCAGATTAATTTTTTCTCGCTACCTAATTTATTGATGTCGTTCTGGGGGGATAGATTTAGGCGGAACAATGTCATCTTTATCCATCAGAATTTCATGCGCGGGCCCTTCTAAATCATCAAATTGACCTGAGTGAATCGCCCATAAAAAAGCACCGATAACCAGTGTAATTAAGACGAGTGATAAAGGAATGAGTAAATAAAGTATGTCCATAGGAGATATGACAGTAACAAGTTGAATACTTTTTATACAATGGCGTGTTGGTGTGAATTTCTCAAGTCTGTAGGGTTATTTGTTGTTTAAACGTTGTGCAGCGCGTTCAATTAATTCTGGGGGAGGCGATGCCATTAAGAACCGTAAATCAATCCGCCGATTTTGTCGCCGTCCTTCTTCTGTCGTTTGGTCAGCGACGGGGCGACGGGCTTCATACGCGCTGACACTGAGTAAAGCCTGCGTTTGTCCATTTTGTAGCGTATCCAGTAAAGGTGCGTTAGCAATTAAGGCTTGATAGGTATTAATAGCGCGGGCATTGGCTAACGCCCAATTGTCTTTAAACAGTGGGGTATTAATAGGCTTATTATCGGTATGCCCTTCAATAAAGACCGCTTCTAAACGGGATTCGCTTTGCTGTTTACAACGAGGCTGAATCACGCGAGAAGTTTGACTATAGCAAGGCAATATTTCAGCCAAGACATTCGCTAATTGTTGAATCGCATGTTCCCCTTCAGGGCGAAAATTCGCTTGTGCAGAGGCAAATAATAATTCTTCTGGCAAGCGTAAAATGCCATTTTTTTCATCGATAAATACCCGCACGCCCCGATTTTGTAAATCACGCTCTATATCGCGTAATAAAGTACGACGCACTGCATCATTATCGGTTAAACGCTCAACAATGCTTTCTAACTGCTGTTTTTCCACGACTAAACGTGCGGTTTCTTGGCTTAAACGCTGTTGTTCTTCACGGAGTTTATCCGTTTCCTGCTCTAAACGTTGGCGTTCGCGCTGTTGGGCTTGGGTTTCTACCATTAAACGCTGTTTTTCCGTTTGCTGTTTAACCGTTTCCGCCGTAGAAACACTTTCCGCTTGTCGATAATTCAGCGCGAATGCCATTAAAATAATAATAAAAATAAAGAGTAAGCCGACCATTAAGTCACTGAGAGAGGCTAAATAACTGTCTTCAGCATCAGCAGGAGGAGGCGCAGGGGATGCAATACGAGACATAGGCAATTTAAGTAATCCCTTCTAGGTGTTGCATACAACCCAGAAGGTTTATAGAGAAGCAGCAAATTTAAAACGCAGGTTGTGCCGTAATCCGCCAATCACACCCCACCGCGCGAATATCCGTAATATGTAAATTCAAACGTTGCTTCATTAATTCAATCTCAGGCAAATTAAATAAACCCCGTGCTTTATTGCCCATTAAAACAGGAGCCATATAAATCACTATTTCATCAATTAACCCTGCTTTTAACATAGAACCACTTAAGGTCGCACCTGTTTCTAACAGCAACTCATTCACATGATAATCAGTTGCGAGTCGGTAACACATTTCTTGTAAATCAATATCGCCTGTTGTGCCACGAGGCAGGGATAAAACATGCGCTCCTGCTTCTGTCAACATTGCCTTAATCGTCTCATTTCGAGATGCTGTAAAAACAATAGTTTGTGATGATTTATCAAAAATATGAGCGGGTGGCATACAACTCAAATGCGCATCAACGATGGCACGAATGGGCTGACGAATAATTTTAGGCTTATACAAATGTTGGGGGAGTTCTGATTCACGCACGCTTAAACGCGGATTATCTGCCAAAATAGTACCCGCGCCTGTCATCACGGCAGAACTACGCGCTCGCAAGCCTTGCACATCACGACGTGCATCTTGTGAGGTAATCCACTGACTTTCGCCTGATGCCATTGCGGTTCTACCGTCTAAACTCATCGCTAACTTACAGCGAATATAAGGACGATTACGCCGCATCCGCATAAAAAATCCTGCATTTAACTGCTCGGCTTGCGCACCTAATACGCCCACATTAACCACAATTCCCGCTTTATTTAATTGCTCTATCCCCTTACTCGCTACAATGGGATTAGGGTCAGTTGAGGCAGCAACAACTCGAGTAATTCCTGCTTTAATCAGGGCATCAGTACAGGGTGGCGTGCGTCCATGATGACAACAAGGTTCTAATGTGACATAACAAGTTGCCCCTTGAGCTTTCTCTTTTGCCATTTGCAAGGCGTAAATTTCTGCATGGGGTTCACCTGCGACTTCGTGCCAGCCTTCCCCAACAATCTCACCGTCACGCACAATAACACACCCAACTCGCGGATTAGGGTCAGTTGACCACAAACCCCGTTCTGCAAGGTGTAAAGCACGCGCCATATAATATTGATCTAGCTGATTCATGCGATTATCTTTTTATTGTCATGGATGAAATGAAGAAATAAATAAAAAAACGGCAAGTAGCAATTTTGTCCGTTATGCCAATAATAACATTACCACTGCATATTTTAGTAACCCTCCATAAAATCAAGCATTAGTGGGTAAAAAATCTCGTGTATAAACACAAGTTTTTTCTCTCTGATGGTTTTTATACCCGCAAAAAACCTACTACTTGGTATGTAAAATTTGTATTTTGTAAGGTTTTAATTAACTCAAGCAGTCAATTTTTTGTTTTAAAATACAATATATTAATTAATAAATTACAGGAATGTTATAATATAATAAATATTATTGCATCGCAAAATAATAAAAATAGTTATTAACTGTCAATAAACTAAGTTTATTTATATAAAGCTAACACAGTTATCGCTGTATCATAAGTTGTTTTTTTTAGGTATTAGTATTAACAACTACAAATAACTTATTAATTAATAATTATTTTTTACAACTTAATGTACTAATCTAGTATTTATAGAAAATAAATAGATAAATTGATTTTTTTCTGGTACTGTTCCAAATTGTTTGAAAAATTACATTAACGTAATGTTATTTCGAACAACCATCAAACAACAATAAGGCAACAATAAGGAACGCCCTCATAATGTCCCTTAAGCAATCATATATCTATATATTTTTTATAATGTTATGTCACTGGTCAGTGGCATCAGCAGCACCACCAACAGACCCCGTTATATCTGTTAAAAATATTGGCGAAATAGTAACTATTCGTTGGTATGCGGAAAACGCAACGGGATATCGTTTAGCGTACGCGCCCTATCCAAAAGCAGAACCTGTGCAATTAATAGACATGGGTAATGCGAATGAGTTTTCTACAGCATTACCATTAGATTCAGCTTATTATGTTGCAGTACAAGCATATAATTCTGAGGGTGAAAGTGTCTTTTCAGATGTTGAATACTTTATTCTTGATCAATATGCCGTGATGGATGCAAGCAGTGTTGACCCTGCACAATTGCCATTGCGACTTGAAAAAGTACAACCGAATAGCCCAGTTATCTTTTTACCTACTGAAGAAGCCGCGATTGTGCAAGCCGACAGTTTGCAAGCAGCCGAAACAGCAAGCACTGAAGCAGCGCGTTTATTAGCCGTTCAAAAACCTGAATTAAGTCCAACCGCAGACGGTAAGATAGGTCTTGCTATTGAAATCGCACCAAGCATTATTCCGCGTGATTTAGTCTTAAATTTCTGCTTAGAAATTGGTGATATTTGCCATAATTTATTAGTTTGGAGTGATGCGAATAAAGGTTATGGTGATACAACAACTATTACTGATTTACCAACAGATATACAAACTAATATTTATACTGATTTATTAATTCCCCCCACATTAGTCAGTGTTTTACGAGACTTAGTACAATCTCCGCAAACATTCACTGTACGAACAACCGTTGTAAACTCCAAAAATACGCAAAATATCGCCGTTTACACCACGCATTTGCCAATTGTTGCTGTTACAGGCGAATCAACAGATATGACAAGAGCAGCAGGACAAGCCCGCTTTGATTTTGGAGGGGTTGATTTTGGTGGAGACCGTTTTGCAGTAGGGTTTAAAACGGGGTTAGAACTACGTCCTTTTGTGTTTCAAGGACTTGAATACACATCAAAAGATGGTGCTCCAATATCTGATGGGGTTGTAAAAAGCCAGTTTGGTGTTCGAGCAGGTCCTGAATTGACCTTAAATGCAAAATTGTTTGGCTATTCCTTCGTTTTATTGGAGGGTGGTTTAAAAATTCTTAAAAATACGGGAAAGAATCTTTCGGGGCGAGTTGAGTTAAAACTCTTCGGGATAGATTTTACCGCGATTGGTGATGCCATCGGCGCAGCAGAAAAAGATAAGGTGATAGATGCATTAAAAATACTCGGTGTTTTAAGTGATGAGTCTTATGAAAAACTGAAATCTTTCCCTTTTGGCACAATTTGTCGGGTTGAAGATGCGCAAGGGCAATCTGCATTCAAGCCATTGAATTCACTGACTGATGACCAGAAAAAAACTTGTTCCTCAGTCCCTGAGTTTGTGAGTGCTGCGGATAAAATAGCTGATAATCCTAACAAATTAGCAAAATTAGAATTAACCCCGCCCACTTTATTTGATTTACCCATTGCGGTGATGGTTAAACAGGAAAAAACTTTTTTACTATGGGTAATTCCATTAAAAATAAAGGGAAGCGTTACAGGTGCAGTGGGAATACAAGGGGGGGGAAGATTTGAAAATATTGGGGAATGGGCATTAACCATTTCAGCAACGCCTTATGTCAAGTTAGTGGGAAAAGTATCGCTTGCAGTCACCATATTAGTTGCAGAAGCTGGGGTGGAAGGTTCATTAACACTCATTGAAAACAATTTAGTTCTGTTAATGCGGATTCTACTTTCTACCGAAATGAAGTTTGCAGGCATTATTCGTAATGACCTGAAAGGACCCAATGGGAAAGTTGAGATTTACGCAACGTGGCTTCAACCTGTCTTTGGTATTCCACCATGGAAGCGCAAAGAAGCAAGAGAGACCATTGTAAAATTCTCAACTTTTCAACGTCAGGACTCCTTAGCGACATGGGGTGGCTATAAAGAAACCTGTAAAGATTTCTTTTGTACACCACAGTGGCCTTCATGGGATACCGCCTCTAAACCGTCTGATAATACAGCAACAAATAACTTAAATGGCAATAATGTATCGGCCTCTGAAGGGGTGTTATTAGAAAAATTATCGTCTCGTCCGACTGATACAGAAGAAGGCTGGATTTGCTTATATTCTGATGCGAATTATCAAGGGAATGAAGCCTGTCTAAAAGCCCCCACAGGCGAGGATAAAAACTTAGTTGTTAATGATATTAGCTTGTTAGATAAGACATTTAATGACGTTGTTAGCTCTATCCGCATTGGTCCTAAAACGGCGATTGGTATTTATGAGCATAACAATTTGAAAGGTAGCTCACATTATTGGTACAGCAATACGCTACACGGTATTGATAATCTCACCAGCTATAACTTCAATGATTCGATGTCTTCATTCATTGTAATGAACTTAAGTGATCATGCCAGTCGCGCCAGTAATACGGAGAAAAAAGCCTGTATTTACCGCGATGCCGACTATCAAGGTGGGGAAAAATGCTACACCCCTGATGGTTCTAATGTCAGCAAGATAGCCATTCATGATGAAGATTGGAAAGACAAAGCCAGTTCAGTCAAAGTCTTTGGGAAAGGGGTTGTCTTGTGTTTGATTGACACAGGCGCGGTTGAAACTCGCAGTTGCTTCTTTGGCGTGCCTGCGGGTTCATTAGTTCCCAATCTGCACACCTTCCCAGAAGGCAACACGATTGCGGATAAAGCCGACGGGCTAGAAATTTACTGGTCTGCTGATGTGGCATTATCAGAGCATTTCGCAGTTGATAAAGCACGCATTAACCTTGCTAGTTCTCATGGAAAAGTCTTTATTGCTGATGCGAACAAAACAGGGGAGCAAACAGGCGGGCTGGAAATCATGACAAATATCCTGCTTGTTGGTCCTTTAAAAGAGGTGAAATTGCGCACTAACGACGGTAAAACATTAAATTATCACCTAAATGGGGATACTTGGGACAATATTTTTATTGGCGAAGAGTTTAATGACCGTATCGTGGGTGTCACTATCACGAAGTAACTAACAGCCATCGTTTACTGCCAGACAGGTTAAAACTTGTCTGGCAATTCAGTTGTTTTTCTCATCTTTTAAAATCGTATTACTCCCTCTTATGCGTTTATCTCATTTATTTCTCTATCTATTTATTGCGGGTCTTTTGCTGGGGGCGTTTTGGCTCTTTTTCCCTAACCACAATGAACCCGCAATTACCACAGTTTCATCATTTAAACCTGACACGGTGACAGCAAGCCCTTCAACAATCCATTCATCAACGCAAACAACAAACACCGCACAAACACCAGACATTAACATTGCCTTATTGCAATGGCGTTGGCATGAAGGCGACCAGCAAATTTATCGCTACAACTCTACTTTTCAAGTTAAAAATCAGTCTGATATGGCAGGAAAAACCACAGAAACGGTGACAACTGTCGTTTTAGAGGGGTTGTTAAACATGCGTGTTTTTCAACGGACTGACCAAGAAATCAGTGTTGGATTTCAGCTTTCCCCCTTACATTTTCGCATTGCTGAGAAATCTATCGCATCGTTTGAAAAACTCTTAGGACAATTTTTTATCGTGGTTTTCTCCTTAGAGGGCAAACCAATACGCTTTCACTTCCCACAGACTATTGCAGAGAATAATCAACCCTTAGTAACAGAATTGATTCAGTCAGTACAAGCAATAATCCCAACAGGAATTGCTACACAATGGCAGTCACTAGAACAACATAATACAGGCACTTATTCCGCTAAGTATCAGCGTCGTGTCAATGAGATAGAAAAACATAAAACAGCTTACACCGAATTAAAAGCATTGTCGCAATTTAGCAATTTCTCTTCACCAGAAATTGAAATGAATATTGAAATTGAACAAAGCAATATTCGCTTTACCCCAGCAAAACAACAAAGTTGGCTAGCAACGTTTCACGCAGAAGAACGGTTGCGTTTTTACGCAAGCTCTTCACCTAAAGAAACAATGAATGTAAGCAGTCATGTTTTACAACTCACGTTAACCGATGAAAAACCCGATTTGCAATTAGCCATTTGGCAAGCTAATAACGATATCAACCAAGTTATTCAAGCATTTAATCAGCAGTCAGGTGATGTACAAGATGTGCTTGTCGACTTAGAACTGCAACAGCTACGTAACCGTTTTGCGGGGGTTAGCTTCAATGATTTAACAACCGATTTAGTGTTAGCGGTGCTTAATCAGCAAGCAACCACCGTCACCATGCAACACTTCTACGATTTATCAGATTATTTAAGAGCTTATCCCGAAAAATCAGGGGATGTACTGACGGCATTACAAGGACAAGAAGCAATCCCATTGGAAGCGAGTGCCTTACTCATTGGTGCGCTGAATATGGCGGGTACATCTGAGGGACAAACCGTTCTCGCAAATATCATGACGCAAATTCAAGACAATCATTCGCCATATATCTTGCAAGCCATGGCAACCACCGCACAAGTCGCTAATCCATCAGAAACATTAGTCAATGCTTTATGGCAACGGGCAGAGCAACAAGATGCAATCGCGGGGGTTGCCTTAGAAGTATTAGGGGGAACAGCGAAACATTTATTAGAAGTTGGCAATATCCAAGCGGCTGAACAAATCACCAAGCAATTAACCTTGCATTTAAACAACACGCAAACGGCAACGATAACCCCTTCAGAAACAACCCCACCTACAACATTAAGCCTCTTACGAGCCTTAGGGAATTCAGGTCATCCAGATGTATTCTCCATTATCGTGCCCTACATCACATCAGCCGATGCAGAAGCTAGATTATTGGCTTATCGCAGTTTGCGCCATGCACAAGATGCGGAATCCCTAAAAGCACTGATTAATGCGTTATCCCAAGAAACAGATGTTGAAGCGCGTCGTCAAGCCGTGTTGACCTTAACAGAACGTCAAGACAGTACGCAGGCAGTCAACCCAATATGTGACTTATTGGCAAAAGAACCTGAAATTGATGTTCGGGCAGAAATGTTACGTTTCTTAGGTCGGCATAAAGCAGATAATCCACGAGTTTTAAACGTGTTACAACAACAACTGACTCGCGAAAGCAGTCGTGATATGAAAAAAGCGATTTATCAAGCCATTTATACAGAGTAAAGAAGGAGGAGTGACATAACTTATTATTTATAAAAAGCTGTTTTCAAAAAACTAACAAAGTATTTACAACACTTTTCGCTTAACAGGAATGATTATGTGGTCTCAACCAATAAAAAGAACTTGTTTTACACTTGCTTTACTACTCAGTTTTACTGGCTCATTTGCGCAAGCTGCCCATAAAATTATCGTCCTTGCGGGTAGCCAAAGCACTGCAACAGATGGTGTTACCTCTCCACAAGCAGCACAAGCCATGCAAGAGGGCGTGTTAAAAGGGATGGGCTTAGACTACGCAACGGATGTGACGCAATACACGCTAGGTGCATATACCGTCGAATTGGTTAGTTTTTATACGGATCAACATGAAAATCCGTTAATTTCTCTCTCTCAAGACCCTGAAGTCTTCGCAATTATTTGTCAAACATCTAAAGAATGCTTACCCGCACTGGATGCAAAAGCCTCTAAAGACATTTTAGTTATAACCACGGTTGCAACCAACAGTGATTTAGCGCAAGGGGAAAACATTCTACGCCTAGCCCCTTCTAATAACTTACAAGGAGCAGCACTGTATCAATCCTTAGAAAATGAAGACATACAAAAGTTTGCCATTGTCTATGAACCAACCGCATACGCATTGAACTTATATATCAGCATTATTAGTAGCTTATTTATTGATATTGTAATGGATTATCCACACCCACAATTCATAGGCGCATTTCCTTTAACCGACTTTTTAAGCCTTGCTGATAGCCAAAAAGGCATGAAAGCAACACAAGTTTCGCAAGTCCTTTCCCTAATCAAACCTGATGCAGTGATTTACCTTGGTTATGAACAAGGTTTACAAGCTTTAACCGATGCCAATGTTGGCGGTAATCCCGATGTCACACCGACATGGTACGCCAGTGACGCTGTTTATCCGTTAACCCTGATGATGGGCTTTTCTGGTCTAAATATCTTCTCTCTTTATACACCTGAAGTTGAAGATGGTGAAAGTGCTTACCCCCAATATTATTACGGTTACGATGCGGGTAGTTTCTTAAAACAACTGAGTACAACCTACGCAACGACAAGTCCACAACGACAAGCATTTTTAGCAACAGCCAAAGAAACCATACTCAATAGCAACTACAGCAAAACAGGCGATAAATACTTTGGTAGCGCAGATAAACATGGGCGTTTTATTGTCGAAAGCTATGATACTCAAGACAATATTTATCAAGAAATCATTACCGTTTCTGACTACTAAAGCATTTTAAAGAGACAAGACTATGTTAAAAAAATTAATCATTGGCTTATTCACCCTCACATGGGCATCTTCCCTCTACGCACTTCCACCTAAAGCCCCGCATGTCAAATTGACCCAACAAGCAGATTTTCTCTCATTCAGTTGGGAAAAAGATGATTTTGCGGATGGATATACCCTGTTTTATGCAAATTATCCTGACTTTAGCAACTTAAGTTCTATTGATTTAGGGGATGTAACGGCTGTGAGTACCGCAGACATTCAATTACCCCCCAATACAGCCCTGTGGCTAGCTGTTCAAGCTTATAATCACGATGGCGGAAGTGACTTTTCCGACATTCTCCATGTCCATCAACCTGCAATAACCCCCACATTAACCGCTCCACAAATCACCGCAGAAAAACAAGGTTTAGGCATTCATCTCAGTTGGACAGCCGTCGAAAATGCAACGGGTTATCAACTCATTTACGCCAATAGCCCTGATTTTAGAACAGGCGCGCAAACCCTAGATGTAGGCACTCAAACCCAAATCAGTGCCGACTTACCCAACAACACTACCTTATTCATCGGTGTTAAAGCCTACAATACAGAAACCAGTAGCGAAATTTCTAATATTGAATATTTCCGCTTGAATAAACGCATCGTCGCAATCTTTCCACCCGCGACAAATGCCTCTCACGAAAGCTTAACCAATGGCGTTAATCGGGCTTTCACAGACTTCTCCAACAAACTGCAAGGACTGGGTTTAGAAACTGTTTATTGGCAATCTGATTTACAACAACTAGGGACTTTATTACAAGGACAACCCAAAGCAGAAGGAGCAGAAACAAGACGGGGCTATTTAGATGATGAAGATATCCTTGCTTTCCTAACCACTGCAACAGCACCAACCTTAACAGTAAGCAATATTGCTACAGAAAATCCCGCCTTATTAGTCTCTATTCGTGGCACAGCCTCCTTACTCACTTCCTATGACAACGTATTATTATTATCCCCCACAAATACGACACAAGCTAAGAAAATTTACCAATTAGTTGATGAGGTTGCACAACAAAAACAAGGATTATTCCGTTATGTCACCATTATTGACGATAACCTGCCGACTTCCACGATTTATAGTTTTGACCTGTACTTAAACCTTCTCAGGAATGCCTTTAATACTGAATCGCAGTTAGAACAAACCGATGGTATTGTTAATGACAACATTGCCCCCCTCGCGCAACTGGTCACGACTTTAACCTTTGACGGTACTAGCGAAAATGCACAACTTATCGACACTGTCTTAGATGTCATTCAAGCCGATGCGGTTATCTATTTAGGTGGACAATTCCCCGCTTTATACGCCCAACATCCAGAAGGCAGATGGCTACTCAGCGACAGCACAAACTACAATGCGCAAACGTTCCAATCCAGTGATGTAGCCCTGTTACTACCACAAACAGCCCATGAACAAAATACTAGCCTTAGCGACTACACTTATGATGCCGTCGGCGAATTAAGTACAATTATTCATAAAATACCCGCTAAATCCCTCAACCGTAGCAATATCATCACAGGCGCAACGGCGTTAAAAGCAGAAGGCTATCAAGGTATCACAGGTGAAAAACGTTACACCAACGGCGACCCAGCGGGTGATTACGACCTATTCCGTCCACTCAGTACGGGCTGGGAAAAAGTGACTAACTGGTTAAGTGCCCAATAAATAGCCACTTAAACCAGCCTAAATATTACGCGCTAAAAAAAAGACCTTCTCTAATGATACGTTGAGAAGGTCTTTTTATTTAACCCCCCCCAGTTTTGCGAGATTTATAAAATAAACCAGAGACCTGCTAGGTTTTCAAAACCTAGCAGGTCTATCGGAACACATGAATCAGGATTTTCAGAATTATTAACAGAATTAGCAGGATTTAAACCCTAAAACCAAAAAATTAACGCAAATCACGCTTTTCAATCCTGCTAATCCTGAAAATTCTGTGAATTCTGATTCAGACAAGCTTTTATCTTTTTAAAAGAAACTCGCCGAACTCAAGTTATTTAGATTTGGTTTTTAGACCACAATTAAACTATGCTTTTAAAGCCTAAGCCCTAGATATACCCATAAAAACCGCCTAACTGGATAACTCACAACAAAATAAACCAAGGAGAATATAACAATGATTCCAGGCGAAATAATCGTACAAAGTGGTGAAATTGAATTAAACGCAAAACGGGAAACTCTACGTATTTCTGTTGCGAATACAGGCGACCGTCCCATTCAAGTAGGCTCTCATTATCATTTTTATGAAACTAACAACGCGCTACAGTTTGACCGCGAAATAACGCGCGGTTTTCGGCTCGATATACCCGCAGGAACAGCCATCCGCTTCGAACCAGGGCAAACGCGCGACGTTGTTTTAGTCTCTTATGCAGGCAGACGACAAGTCTATGGCTTTAATGCAAAAATCATGGGGGCGTTATAATGGCGATTATTTCACGGCGAGCTTATGCGGATATGTATGGCGCGACTGTTGGCGATAGAATTCGTTTAGCCGATACTGAATTATGGATTCAAGTCGAAGCAGACCGCACCATGTACGGCGAAGAAGTTAAATTTGGTGGCGGTAAAGTTATCCGCGACGGCATGGGACAAGGTCAAGCAACCAGTGCCGATATTGTCGACACCGTTATTACAAACGCCCTGATTATTGATTATTGGGGAATTATAAAAGCTGATATTGGGCTAAAAAACGGACGAATTTATGCCATTGGAAAAGCGGGTAATCCTGATATCCAACCCGCCGTCGACATTATTCTAGGTGCGGGAACAGAAGTTATTGCAGGCGAGGGCTTGATAGTGACCGCTGGCGGAATTGACTCACACATTCATTTTATTTGTCCCCAACAAGTCGAAGATGCCTTAATGTCAGGGATTACCACCCTAATAGGCGGGGGAACAGGACCAGCCGCAGGCACGAATGCCACCACCTGTACATCGGGCGTATGGCATATTCATCGAATGCTACAAGCGGCTGAAGCCTTACCGATGAACATCGGCTTTTTAGGCAAAGGCAATGCAAGCCTACCCGACCCCTTACGAGAACAGCTCGAAGCAGGTGCTATTGGTTTAAAACTGCATGAAGATTGGGGTACAACGCCTGCCGCGATTGATAACTGCCTAGATGTTGCCGAAGAGTATGACGTACAAGTTGCCATTCATACCGATACACTCAACGAATCAGGTTTTGTCGAGGACACGATTGCCGCGTTTAAACACCGCGTTATCCATACTTACCACACTGAGGGTGCAGGCGGAGGACACGCGCCCGACATCATTAAATTATGCGGTGAACGCAACGTATTACCCTCCTCTACCAATCCCACTCGCCCTTATACAATTAACACCGTCGATGAGCATTTAGACATGCTCATGGTTTGCCACCATTTAGACCCTGCGATTCCCGAAGATGTCGCCTTTGCTGAATCACGAATTCGGCGCGAAACCATTGCCGCAGAAGATATACTGCACGATATGGGCGCGTTTTCAATGATTTCTTCCGACTCTCAAGCGATGGGACGAATTGGCGAAGTCATTACGCGCACATGGCAAACGGCGCATAAAATGAAAGTACAACGCGGTAGCCTAGCAGACGATGCCAACCATCATGATAACTTCCGCATTAAACGCTACATTGCCAAATACACCATTAACCCTGCCATTGCCCATGGTATCGCCCACGAAGTTGGGTCGATTGAAGTCGGCAAATTAGCCGATTTAGTCCTGTGGAAACCTGCCTTTTTTGGTGTCAAACCTGCGATGATTATCAAAGGTGGGGCAATCGTTGCCGCCCCCATGGGCGACCCTAACGCCTCCATTCCTACCCCCCAACCCGTCCACTACCGCTACATGTTTGGCGCGTTAGCGGGAGCACGTTTAGCCACCGCCGTTACCTTTGTCTCACAAGCTGCCCTACAACAAGACATTGGTCGCCACATCGGCTTAAATAAACGCCTAGTTGCGGTAGAAAACTGTCGCACCATTAGCAAAGCAAACATGATACACAACCACTATAAACCGCATATAGAAGTTAATTCTCAAACTTATCAAGTCCGTGCCGACGGAGAACTATTAACTTGTGAACCTGCTACTATTTTACCGCTCGCGCAACGATACTTCTTGTTTTAACATCTACTCAAGAAGATAGCCCATTTACGCTTGACAGTCAGATAGATAAATACTAAAATTCAGGTTTTTTTTAAAAGCAACAGATTTCATCTTTTCCCGTTGGAGGGATTACCAGTGAGAACATTCAGTGCCAGACCTGAGACCGTCAAGCGGGACTGGTATGTCATCGATGCAGATAACATGGTTTTAGGTAGATTAGCTACCGAAGTCGCCAGACGTTTGCGCGGTAAACATAAACCAGAATACACGCCGCACGTTGATACCGGTGATTACATCATCATCATCAATGCCGAGAAAATCCAAGTTACAGGCAACAAAGCAACGTCTAAAATGTATTACCACCACAGTGGTTATACAGGCGGTATTAAAGGTATTCGTTTTGACAAGCTCAAAGAAAAAGCCCCAGAACGTTTAATTGAGATTGCCGTGAAAGGCATGTTACCTAAAGGCCCTTTAGGTCGTGACATGTTTCGTAAATTAAAAGTGTTTGCGGGGACAGAGCATATTCATACCGCGCAACAACCTATCGCATTAAATTTGAAAGGTTAATGTATGGCAATTACTCAATACTACGGTACAGGTCGGCGTAAAAGCTCCACTGCACGTGTTTACTTAAGAGCTGGCGAAGGCAAAATTACAGTTAATGACCGTCCCTTAGATGAATATTTCGGTCGTGAAACTGCACGGATGGTTGTCCGTCAACCTTTAGATGTTGCTGAACTGCATGATAAATTCGACATTCTTGTCTCTGTCGAAGGCGGTGGCAATACAGGACAAGCAGGCGCGATTCGTCACGGTTTGACACGCGCATTAATTGAGTACGATGAAAACTTACGCTCTCCCTTACGCAAAGCGGGCTTTGTGACCCGTGATTCTCGTGAAGTAGAACGTAAAAAGGTCGGTTTACGGAAAGCCCGTAAGCGTCCACAATACTCAAAACGTTAATATTTCTCGCCAGTCAACTATTATCCAACCGATTACAACGGGCTATCTACTACACTTAATAGTTGACTGTATTGGGGAATCGTCTAGTGGCAGGACTATGGACTCTGACTCCATCAACCTAGGTTCGAATCCTAGTTCCCCAGCCAGACTTTACCGAGTGCGCTATAGAAATCAGTTTTTCTATAGCGCATTTTTATTGGATTTTAAAATTATTCCGTATTTACAATTAAGGGAGTTTGTATGGCTGTTTTCAGTACGAGCGAATTTAAGTCTGGACTTAAAGTCATGTTTGAAAATGACCCTTGTGCCATTGTCGAAAACGAATTCGTAAAACCCGGAAAAGGACAAGCCTTTAACCGCGTTAAATTACGCAATTTAAAAACAGGACGGATTTTAGAACGCACTTTTAAATCAGGTGACACCTTAGAAGGCGCGGATGTCGTTGAAACACAAATGCAATACCTGTACAACGACGGCGAATTTTACCACTTCATGGTACCCGATACCTTCGAACAATTTGCCGCTGACCCCGCGATTGTCAGCGAAGCCATTAAATGGCTCAAAGGCGAAGAAGAATGCACCGTCATGCTATGGAATGGCGCGCCAATTGGTGTTAGCCCCCCTAACTTCGTTATTTTAGCCATTACCGACACTGAACCCGGTATTCGTGGCGACACCTCTGGCGGTGGTAGCAAAACCGCAACCTTAGAAACAGGCGCAACCGTGCGTGTGCCCCTATTCTTAAACGTTGGCGACTTAATTCGCGTTGATACCCGTACCAGCGAATACTTATCCCGCGTCAATAAATAAGCAACCCCCTTTACAGTGGGTAGCTCTCTGCCCACTGTCCTGCTTGCCTTCGCGTACCTATCCATGTGGCAAAAAATACGCTTTCCCCTCCTACTCCTCTTTATTGCCCTTTTAGGCGGTAGTAAAGCCTATTTAGACCACTGGTTAAACGTTAATCTAGCACGTACCTTACAAACCACGTTCCCCACTACAAATCTTCGCTACCAACAAGCCAGCCTCAGCCCCACAGGTGCAATACAACTAAAAAAAGTCAGTATAGACACCCCTGATTTACAAGGGATTACGATTGAACACCTAACAATTTACCGAGTTTACCAATGGTATAACCCCCAACAATTGCCCAGTTCCGCACAAATTCACCTTTCAGGGCTACAAATTCCCCTCAGCGACACCGCCCCCCCCATGCCCATCTGGCTTAATTTATTCGGTTACGCCCCCTACTACGTCACCCCGAAAGAATTAAGACAATTAGGCTATTTATCATTTAACGCAGAAATAGACATTCAAGCGATACAACAAGATGAACAATCGCTACAACTACAAGCCGTTATCGACGCAGGTTCTTGGGGAAAACTACAACTACAAACAAGCCTAATGAATGTCCCACCGCCCGCCCAATTCGCCAAAATGGCGCAACAAATCGCGTTAACAGAATTAACCTTAAGCTATTCTGAACAAGGATTATTACAACGGCTATGGAAATTCTGGGCGCAACGCAACGATACAACGATAGATGTCCTACAAGACAAACTGATTCAAACGCTACAAATAGGACTCGCACAAACCAAACTCCCATTTGATAACAGCTTACTGCAAAGTTTACAGCGATTTATCAAAAATCCAACACATCTACGCCTATTACTCAAACCAACACAAGCCTTAACCCTGAATAAAGCACTACAACAACCTTTAACACAGCTTGTGCAATCGTTAGGATTGACGATGGATAATAATATCTGAGACTTGCTAAAGACACATTGATATAGTAAACGCACTATAAAACGATGCGAAGGACTGGCAGTCCTTACAGGACTGCCAGTCCTAAATTTAAATCACTTTATGGCACGTTTGCTATAGCAGAATTAAAAAGCGTGATTCGCATTCATTTCTTGGTTTAAGAGGTTTAAATTCTGTTAATTCTGAAAATTCTGATTCAGACAACCTGTTGTCTTTTTAAAAGAAACTCGTAGAACTGAGGTTATTATAGCCATGCTAACAAAGGGTTTTCGCACTATTCCAAGTAGGGGGTATTACAGCCGACCACGTTGGTCTAAGGTAAACCCAGCCAAAGAAATATCCAAGTGTTTACTTAAGCCAATGACTTTGAATAATTCGCCCATTTCGCTGGGTAATAACAAGCGTTTGACCGCTTGACTCATATTGTAATAACGCACTTCATCCGCTTGATACTGGGCTAATGCTTCCATTAATCCTAAACTCAATAAGAAGTTTGCTTGATTGGTATAGCCTGCAACGTTCCAATCAGTACCGATAGTTGCCTCAGCAACGGCAGTAAAATCCACATGTGCAGTAATATCTTGCAAGCCGACTAAAATTAATGGGTCGCCGTGCGCTTGGTGGCGATAATGACACATCAATGTCCCTTGATGGCGTTGAGGATGATAATATTCAGCGCGAGGAAAACCATAATCAATGAGAATTGCTAATCCTTTTTCTAAAATATCCGCCAAACTTTGCACCCATGCTGACAATGTCGGATTGATTTCTGAGGTATAGCCCACAGGTAACAACGGACGCAACGCTTCTACTTGTTGGCGTAAAACATTGTCGTTAGTTGAACGGGTTTGCCATTGAAATATATCCATTTCTGCGGTGACATAAAACGCTAAGACATCATCATCAGTCAGTTGAAAACGTTGCACGGGCATCGCGTCTAATACTTCATTCGCTAAAATAACGCCTTGTACAGGCTCACTCGGTAATTGTTGCAACCATTCGACGCGGGAAAATAACTCAGGGACTTGGCTTTTTAATGTTTCTTGCTGAACTTGTTGCAAACTGGGGCTTAATTCTACGATGTAATACCGACTCGGCAAGCAGTCCCATTGCGCTAAACTACGTAATATATCCGTTGCCATTATCCCCGTGCCTGCCCCAAATTCGATAATCACGCCATTTTCTACGCTGTTTAAAACCGCTTGACATTGCTTTGCAAGACACTGGGAAAACAAGGCGGATAATTCAGGCGCGGTGACAAAATCGCCCCCCGCGCCAAACTTTCGCATTCCTGCACTGTAATAGCCCAGCTGGGGCGCATATAACGCGCTTTCCATAAAAGCCTGAAAAGAAATAGCACCGCCTGCTTGTTGAATTTGGGCGTTGATATAGGCTTTTAAACGGTGATGATGCTCAATCGCTAAAGGGTCATCAGGTAACGATAATGACATGGTTTTCTCACAAGCTAATTAGAAGAAAAGGAGAGGTTTATGCAGGATATGCAATTGACCGATAAGGTAGCATTGATTACAGGAGCTGCACGGCGGATAGGCGCAGTAACCGCGCGTCAGTTACATGCGCAGGGGATGAAATTGGCATTACATTATCGTGAGTCTGAAGCAGATGCCCATGCGTTACAGGCAGAATTAAACGCCATTCGGGCGGATTCAGTGCTATTACTACAAGCCGATTTAGCGCATGTTGCCAAATTAACCCGTATGGTGCAACAAGCCGCCGAGTATTTCGGACGTTTAGACGTATTAATTAACAATGCCTCCAGCTTTTACCCCACCCCCATTGGACAAACCACAGAAGCCCAGTGGGATGATTTATTTAACAGCAATTTAAAAGCCCCGTTTTTTCTAGCACAAGCTGCCACGCCCTATTTATCCGCTGTCAACGGTTGCATTGTAAATATGGTCGATATCCACGCAGAACGCCCGTTAAAAAATCATCCTGTTTATAGCACAGCTAAAGCAGGTTTAATCATGCTGACCAAATCCCTTGCCAAAGAATTAGGCGCGTCGATTCGCGTCAACGGTGTCGCACCAGGGGCAATTTTATGGCCTGAAAAAGACATGGATGAAGTCACCAAGCAACGGCTTGTGTCAGCCTTAGCCCTAAAACGACATGGCGAACCTTTAGACATTGCAAAAACGATTTTATTTTTAATTCGCGATGCGGGTTATATCACGGGGCAAATTATCGCCGTGGATGGCGGGCGGACACTGGTGCAGTAAGTTACCTAAGCACGATAATAAATTGATTTTAAAATAATGAATTGTCTGAATCAGGATTTTCAGGATTGACAGGATTTAACCCCTTAAACCAAAAAGTTAAGGTGAATAACGCTTTTTAATTCTGAAAATTCTGTGAATTCTGTGAATCCTGATTCAGACTAGCTGTTGTCTTTTTAAAAGAAAATCGCCGAACTCAGGTTAGATTTTAAAAACCTAGCAGGATTTTTTATTCAGGGCAGCCTCATTTTTAATCAGACATTGCGCAGCGTTTCAAAATGATTAATGTCACATCATCTTTTAAAGGTTGTCCCTCTAAATATTGATATAAATCATCAATAATAGCCTGTTTAATCTGCTCAACATGCCTGCTCGTTGTCCAATATTGCGTAATCAAACGACATAAACGTTCGATACCATAAAGTTGTTTTTCTAAATTGCGGGCTTCTGTGATGCCATCGGTATATAAAACTAACCCTTCCCCCGCTTTTAAATCGATTTCTCGCTGATTTACCCACGCCCCAATATCAGGCTCTATGCCTAAGATAAATCCTAATTCAAAGGTATCGATACGCTCGATTTCGCCGTTATCCTTAACCCATAACACAATTTCGTGTTGCCCACTAAGTAAGACTTTACCATCAGCATAATCCAATACAGATAAGGTCAAATTTTTATCAGAATTCATCCGTTGCACGTTACGGTAAATCACTTGATTTAAAATGCTTAAAAACAATTTAGGGTCATTAATATTACTCATTTGCAAGGTACGAATGGCAGTTTGTACCATGAGCATCAATACTCCGCTTTCTAAACCGTGCCCAGTGACATCGCCAATCCCGATTTTTACATAATTCTGATGTTGCAATACATCGTAATAATCACCACCGACTTCTGTCGCAGCTTCCATAAATACCGCAATTTCTAATTCTGCAACCTGCTCTAATTCTTCTAAACGCGGTAACACCATATGCTGAATTTCGCGCGTAATGGCGAGTTCTGTACTCATACGCATGTTTTCTGCTTTTAACTGCTGATTTAATAAGTTAATTTCTTGATTTGCTTGTGCAAGTTCTAGTGTTCGTTCAGCAACCCGTGTTTCTAAGGTATCAAACACATTTTTCAATTGCTCCGCCATAGAGTGAAAAGAGCGGGCTAAATCGCCAATTTCATCCTGTCGTCGTAAAGCAGGCAGTGGTTGCGACCAGTTGCCATTGGCTAAGGCTTGCACAGCGGATTTTAAATAGTCTATTGGTTTGATAATTCGACGAGAAAACACACCCGTTAAAATTAGACTTAAAATCAAGGCAAAACCCCATATCCACAAAGTTAAATAAGTATTGCGATGTATCGTCGCCATAAATATATCTTCGGGCAACACAACACCAATAATCCAACGGGGTAAATTCGGATTTTCTAGCGGGGATAATTGCAAAAAGTATTTTTCTTGCCCTAAGTTAATATCTAATTGTGTACTCGTTTTAAGCGCGGATAACAGGATATTGTCTTGCGCTAATTGCTCGGCAATATGGCGTAATAAAGCGTTATCGCTTTGTCCGAGAAATAACCGTTCTTCCCCTGTTTTAGCATTCGTTAATGCCTGCGTCGTGCTAGCGATGATTGCGCCATTGGGTTCAATAATAAACATTTCCCCATGCGTATATAAATCCAAGGTGCGTAAAAATTGGCTAATTTGCGATAGGGTTAAATCAACCCCCGCAACGCCTAAAAACTCGCCTGTATTAGAGAAAATTGATTGACTGTGTGTAATGCCTAATTCTTGTTTAGGTAAAAATGAGTAAATCTCACTCCAAACGGGTTTATTTGCTCGTACAGCAGCTTGATACCAAGGACGTTGACGACTATCAAAATCGACTAATATCTGTTTTTTAGGGGATAAAATCGGGTTTAATGCGTCGTCGCTATTGTAGCTTTCAACGGTAAAGGGATAACTATCAGAAGCTAATTCATAGCTTAATGGGGTTGTATCTGTATTAATCCCAAAAAACTGTCCGTTATTTTTTCCAAAATAAATATAGGGAATTCCCTGTTTTTCCTGTATTTGTGTTGCAAAATGCTGGGTGAGTGCAAATGGTTTATCTGTACTGAGTAAACCCATTTTAAAAGCCTGCGCTGTTTGATGATTTAAATGCGGAGGCATTGCGAGATAACTATCTAAATGTTGCTGAATACGGGCGTTTAGTTCATCACGCAATTGCGCTACAACGCTACTAATCGCCACTTGTCCACTTTGAAAAGAGAGATAACCCGCAAGTCCTACCGCAATCAATACAAGCGCGGTCGTTGGTAACATGATTAAAGTTTTTAACGAATACCGTTTAAAAATCAACTGATACATAATGCATTATCGCTACACATTTTTATCGTCCAGATAAGCATAGAAAACGGCATATCGCACATAATCAAGTTGGCTTAAACACCATCAGAAAAAAAACAATAACCATACTGAAAAAGGCGGGAATACCTAAACAGAACCACCACATCATTAAACGATAATATTCTCGCGGTAATTCTGTTTCATTCTGCCACGCAATTGTTACCAAACGTTGCACACGAATTTGTATCCACACCACAGGCAACCAACAAACCCCCGCAACCGCATATAACACCAACGTCAACCAAATCCACAAATAAGTTAAAGAATAGCCCGCATACCACACCATTAAAAAACCCGTTAACGGTTGTGCAATAATCGTCGTTGTTGTAAATACCCAATCCGCAAAAACGACATGACGAGCCGTTAAAGCAATGGTTGCGACATGACGGCTTAAATGCGCCCGCCATAAATAATAAGCACTCCCCAACCCTGTACCAAATAATAAAGTCGCACTGAGAATATGCAGGGTTTTTAATAATAAATACGTGTTCACGGTTTTAGCGTTCCTCTAAAACTAACAGTATCAAGGTTGCGACCAATAACGGTAAGTTTTTACTAATCGCGCCAAAAGGATGCAACCATAATTCACTTAAACCATAACTGATTAAAATCGTATAGCCCAACATTAAGCCACATTGCACAAAAACCACCCAACGCAAGCGATACGCAAATAATGTCGCTAAACCAAGCACAAAATCTAATAATGCCGAACCATATAACGCCAACGGTGCGAGCAACGCGCCCGTCACCCCCGTTGCCGCTAATAAGGCATAACTCTCTAACGTTGGATATAAAAAGGCAGAGACAATGCCCGTCCATATCCATAAAAAAGCAATACTCAACCGCAATAAAGGACGCAAAAACCACAATCGCGCTTGCCAACGGTCGCCAGTCACAGCGGGTTGTGTGGCTAAAGCCTGCATTAAGGGGCAAGGGGTATAAGCGGTTGCGTTGATTAAGGGCTGTACATCCGCATAATTACCACGTTGCAACATGGCTAATGTATCCCTGTTTAATGCGCCAATTTTTAAGTGATTATTTAGTTTTGCCAGTGGTGTGATTAACGCAAGCGGTAAAGCAAGACTTAGCGCGGGGGGAAGTTGTAACCATTGCCGTAACAACTGTAACAAGTCACTAAAACGGACTTCTTCACAACCCACAAAAGCCAACCGTTGTCGACCTGACCAGTTATCGATTAAACGCAAGATGCACACAGTAAAATCAGTAATATGAATCGGTTGCAACCGTTGCTGTCCATCGCCAATTAACGGAATTATCGGCAATGCAGCTAATGCACTGAATAAACTTGTACTTCCGCCACCACGTCCAACGACAATGGAAGGGTAAACAATAATCGGGTCTAGGTCTAATTGCCATAACGCATTATCTGCTAACTGTTTACTGCGTTGATACGCCGTATAAGTCTCAGCCTCCGCGCCTAACGCTGAAATTTGTAAGACTCGCCGAATGCCTAACTGTTCTGCTGCTTGAAACAACGCAATAGGGGCGCGAGTATGTAATGCCTCAAACGATTGTTGTGCAGTTTCTTGAATAATACCGACAGCATTAATAACAATATCGACATTGGTTAAACGGGAAAGCCAGATATCGGGCTGATGGTCTTGCGTGTAATCACAAGCAATCCACTGTACTTGTGGGTATTGGGCTTGCCAACGAGCGGGGTGTCGGGTGCAGGCAATGACTTGATGGCGTGCGTTTAATAATGCAATGACTAACTGTTGTCCTATAAAACCACTTGCCCCTGTGAGAAAAACGCGCATGATGACAACCTCTCGTCAGCATCATTTCATAACCATTAAAGATAGATTAATTAATAATTTCCGCCCATGCGTTGCCTGCAAATAGGTCTAAACGTAAGCCTAAACTTAAAGGTGCGGCGCGTTGGGGTTCTACGGTTTTAATCTGCCCATTAGGTAACGTCGCTGTCCAGTTATAGCCTGTTAAATTACGAATTCCCCACACTGTTGGATTATTTGGATTTTGTACGACTTCGCCAATCACTTGCGAGGTTTTATCACTGCTGGGTTGAATGTGACGCTGTAATAATTGCGTGCCTTTGTGCAGTAATAAGATATGTTTGCCTTTGGTATGGGTAATTTGGAGCTTGGGCGGAATGGCGATAATGGTTTGACAGTGCCAACAACGGACTTGATTTTGTTGTGCTGACCATAAATTTTCTGCGTGACATTTTGGACAAGCAAGAACGTTGTCTTTTAATTCTAAAAATAAATCTTGCCATTCGCCTTCGGTAACTCGTTTAGCAGGATAATGTAGCCCTTCTGTAAATGCGCGGATAAATAGGGCTTGTAAACTTGGCGGGCAATATTGCCAACGTTTGCGGGCGGTGTTGTATTCCGCATCGGCTGGGAGTTGGTTACTGCGATTGTGTGGGTCAAAAATAAAAACAGGATTTTCGCCATAAATGCGTTTTTTTGCAGGTAAATCCCAGACATAAATTTGATATTCCATTTCGCCATGCATGGGATGATGCCAAACCCATAAATTAAAAAGTAAGATGGCTAGCGAATATTGGTCGGTTTCAATCGAGGGTTTTGCCTGCCCGCGTATCACTTCGGGAGCCATATATTCCATTGTGCCCCAAATCTGCGCTCCTTCCTTACTGTTATTAATGCCGACGTTGTCGTTATCACAAATGAGGGTTTCTCCTGTTTGTGTGTCAAACATGATGTTGCCCGCTGAAATATCACGATAACAATAACCTTCTAAATGTAAAGTACGGTAACTATTGGCAATTTGGTAAGAGATTTCACAGAGGGTTGCAAAACTGGGTGCGGGTTTGCGATGGGCTTGGATTTCGCCTAATTCGCCAAAGCGTTGCGTATCGATTAAGGGCATTAAGTAGCCAAATTGTGCACTATTTGCCGTGGTTACGATGTCTAAAGGCCAAATAAAGCGTTTACCCGCCGCACCGCGTGGCACACCATGGGTGACTAAATCACGAATCGATTTTTGTTGCTCAGGCGTAGATTGCTCGACGTTATACCATTTTAAGGCATAGGCTTGTTGGTCTTGATGAGTAACGCGGTAAACTTCGCCTTGTCCGCCTTCTCCTAATTTCTCTTGTACAACAAGCGCATATTGTAAAATTTCGGCGGTAACGGGTTGTCCTTTACGCAATGACATAGCAATCAGCTCTTTAAAATCGGCAATTTAAACAGGAATAGGGAGAAAAACTTAAGACAATCTATGCGGATTTTACTATAAGTCTGTCGCAGGGTCGCGCACTTGTATTGCACCGATTTGTCGACAATTAAAGGTCGTGAGTAGTTCTTCCGCTTGATAAATTTGTACGGTCATCTCAAACAAAGCTACTTGATATAAGCCTATGCTACCAACGCGATTAATCCCATCGCGGGGCGGCTCTATCGCGTTAGATGTCCATGCGACTTGGTATTGTCCTAACGGTTCGCGCCCTTCTGGACGGACTAACGGATTAATTGTGCTAATCAATGCTAAAGCATTACGCACGGCTTCATGTTGCTGTTGGACTTGTTGCACACGGTATAAACTGAATAAATTGGTGTTAATCCAGCTAAACAAGGCTAAACCCGTCGTTGCAATTAAGACGAGGGCAACAATGGCTTCTAATAGGGTAAATCCGCGTTGCTTTATCATAAATGCGCTTGGCAAAAAGGCGGGCGTAATTCAAGTTTATAAGAAAGATTTTCTTGATAAAACAAGGTTAATTTTCCACCGTTACAAGCCCCATTTTCTCGAAAAATAATGGGACTTTCAGCAACAACACGCCAACCTGTCGGCAAATTCAGCGGTAATTCAACGGGTTTTTCTTCTGCTGTTGCGGGGAATGTTGTCAAGGTAAACACTTTACCTTGTTGATAGGCTTTATAACCTAACCCCCCCAGTTGAATTAAAATATCTTCTCGTTCGGAAGCTGCGCGAAAAGTATCGTATAAATTGCTTAAGCGCGGTAAGGTCATCCCCGCTAATAAGCCAATTAATAATAGAACCAGTAATAATTCTAAGAGGGTAAAGCCCATGACCTTAAAATGATTAACTGATAAGTGTTTCATTCACTTCAATCCCTTGCCAAACAATGCGTTCAAATCCTAAAGCTACGACAGCCGTCATTTTTAAGCGTAGTGCATCGCCATAATGGGCAAGTAAGGGCGGACGATAACTATTTAACTGTTGTGTCGCTTGTGTAAAGGCGGTTTGTACTGCAGGCAGGGCATGTAATTCAGTTTCTGATAATGCGTTAATTTGCGTTGCGTCTAATCCCAACGTTTTTAAAGACAGAAATTTGAATTCGAGCAAGTGGTCGAGGATTTGATATTGTCGCGCATCAGGGCGGACTATCATCACTAAATCAGCGTAACCGCGATTTAATTCGGGTTCGGAATCCATGATATAAAGACGGTCGTCGAATAAAAACATTAAAAATGCGGTTTTTAACGCCATTTCGCCCGACCAACGATAATCACGGTTACTGAATACTTGGAAACGGCTGGCAATAAAATCACATAACTCTTGTAAATTTCCTGTTGCAATAAAAGGTTGTAGAATTTTTCGATAATCTTGGTCTTGCACGGTTGGCAAAAGTAATTGTCTTAATTTTTCAACATACAGGCTTTTAATCACTAGGTTAGGAATACGCAATTTTGTATCCCTGAATGGTGTTGTACCATCTAAGGTTAAAACACCTAAATAATACAATAATGAAGCAAGTTCATTTTCTCCTTGCACATGATTCAGCATATCTTCTAAGCCAAAACGGTCATGAATTTTCGGCACAGAAAACGTATTTGCCTCATCTAAAGCATTCTCAATCACCGCGCTTCCATGCGGTAATTGGGCAATATAGTTTAAGCGGTTTCTATCCATTGCTAAATTGTGGTCGAGCAACTCATCAGGATATTCGCAGTATTGCGCTAAATGACGTAAAAAATATAATGCTAACGTAGGGTTGTAAACTAAAGAATCTGTTTTTAATGAAAAACTATAGCCATTATAAAACTGCTTCATTACTTCAAAAGCTGTTTGCTGTTGTTTCGCAGAAAAGGCACATTTTTCTGCAATTTTGCTTAAAACAGTTTGAATCTCTTCTGCATGAAATCCACATAAATCATTGAATTCAGGTAGCCGATAAATGCTGGTAACTACGTTGTAACCACTGCTCATATCTGCCAAAACGATAGGGGAAACGCCTGTGATGAAAACCCGTTCTAAACCGTTACCTGTTGCCGCGATTTTGATATTTTTAAAAACGCTTTTTAATAAGCCTTCACCATAAACTAGTTCTGCATAACGTTGATTCTCATTTATTTTCGTTGCCATGACTTCATTGGCAAAATTGTCATATTCATCAATGAATAAATAGAGTTTGTAGGGGGTTTGGCGAATAAGGCTTAACAGGTGATGCCACGTCATTAATGCGTCTTCTTGCACTAATAAGGGTTCAGAGAAATAGGCTTGATAAGTGTGGTACGTGGCGAGCATTTGCACATTTAAATAATTATAAAGTGCTTGCTTAAGTTCTATTGTATTTCCCATTGGTAGAACGGCGGAAAAATCCCACGTCATTACAACATATTGATTATGTTTTACTGTTGGATTTTCTCCAATTTTCAAATGTCCAAATAATTGCGTAAATTGTTCTGTTTTAGCGATATCATAATAGTTCGCTAACATATTGAGCAGTAAACTTTTACCAAAACGGCGCGGGCGCAGAAAAATTAATTGTTTGCCTGCTTCTTCTATTAAGGGAATGCGATCAGTACGGTCACAATAATAATAACCTTCACTGATAAGCAGTTTAAAATCACTGATACCATAGGGAAATTTCATAAATTCAGCCTCATAATACCTTAGTTAATACTAAAGCATGTTCTTTTATATTCGCTTGATGGGTTGGGTAATAATCTTTGCGGATACCGATTTGCGTAAATCCCATTAAGGTATAAAGCCGATGCGCGGCAGTGTTAGATGCTCGTACTTCTAAAAAGATGTTTTTTATATTTCTTTTTACTGAAGTTTCAAAAAGATATTCTAATAGTCGTTGCCCATATCCACAGCGTTGATGGTCGGGATGCACGCAGATATTGAGGATATGCGCCTCGTCTAGGACGATGGAAATGAGGAGGTAGCCTAATAATATGCCGTTTTGTTCTAAAACCCATGCAGGATAACCAACCCGCAAGCAGTCGCGGAAAATGCCTTCTGTCCATGGATGACTAAACGCAACTATTTCTATCATCATGATATTGGTGATGTCGGTTTGTTGCATGGGACGGATAGTAAAGGCTAAAGGTTTTAAAACAGCACTCATAAGTATTTAAGTTTATGTTGGATGGGTAAATAGTTGGCAAGCCAGTTGAAAATCTTGCCACACTTTCGCTTTTTGTGAGGGGCTACGCAGTAAGTATGCAGGATGATAGGTTGCGATGAGGGGAATATTGGTATTTGCATAATGGTGTTGTTTGCCACGCAATTCACCAATTGATTTTCGTGTATTTAATAAATGTTGCGCAGCAAACGCGCCTAAAGCAATGATAATTTTGGGCTGTAACAGTGCAATTTGACGGTCTAAGAAGGGAGTACAACAGGCGAGTTCATCAGGTGCAGGGTTGCGATTGTCAGGCGGACGACATTTTAATACGTTGGCAATGTAAACCGTTGAACGGGGTAGTTGTAAGGCATTTAATATTTGTGTGAGTAATTGTCCTGCTTTACCGACAAAAGGTTGACCTTGTATATCTTCATCTGCTCCTGGTGCTTCACCGATTAGTAACCAATCGGCTTGGAGATTGCCCGCGCCGAAAACAGTTTGGGTTCTGCCTTGATGTAAACGACAGGCAGTACAGGTACTAACACGTGTTTCTAATGTTGTCCAATCAAGTTGGGTAATCAGTCGCGCCGCTTGGTCGATAAAATTCAGACTATCACCATTTTCTGCTTGTTCAGTATGGCGCGGTGCAGTTGTAACAGTCGTGTGTTGTTGCGGTTGTAAACCTTGGCGTAGGGTTTGTAACGGAGAATGGATGTTAGGTTGTTTATTATTTGATAGCGTAGGATTTTCTTGTATATGGGGTGTTTGGGGTAATACGTCGCTGGTTTCTTCGACAGGTAAACTACGCCTTACCCATTGCTGTATGCCCATGGCGGTTAAGTAGTGACGACGCAGCGCAGGATTGACAGCATTCATGGGAATAAAGGGGGATGTTGTGAAACAATTTGAAATGAATTTAGTTCAAAATGGTAACACAGAATCAGTCAGGGTTTAAATCTACGTAAAACCTTATAAAACAAGATTAAAACGTTTTTTTATAAGATTTGTTGTATAAACAAGCGGTTTTTTACAGTGATATGACTAATATGCAATATTAAAGAGGTTATTGCATTAACAACCGCTTGTATTTACAAGATTTTACTCAAAAAACTAAGCTAATTTAGTTTTCTGGATGGTAAATACAGGAATATTCATTTTGGATGAATAATTGTGTATCTGTATTTTTACCAATTGGGAATTGCAGTAGGTTTTTATTGGCTAAGGTCGCTTGCTTGTCTTTCAAAAAGACCATGCCGTTAAATTCATAAACGCTGAGTGCTATTAACTTTTCCCCTAAAGCAATCGGGCTAAAGCATTCACCTGTGCGCGGGTCGTAGCAAATTCCATTATGGCTGGAGCATAAAAAGTTCCCTGAAGCGTCAAAGACTTCACCATCTTCACTGTCTAAAGGTTCGCCTTCGTATAAACAACGATTTAGATAGGCGTAAACTTGCCCTTTATAGCGAATTAATAAGGCTTCTTGCAGGCTGCTACGGTGGATAACCCAAAAGGTTTGTTTTCCGCGCTCAGGTAAGGAGTAGCTATGACAGATTTTCTCGGTCAAGTTACGTAGTCGAGATAATGGTTGACTGTTCACGATAGTAGAATAACGAATGTTCATCATAAATAACCCTAAAAAAACATTAAAATATAAAAAATCCTTTTCCAAACTCCTCGGGTATTTATTCCTTGTGTGAGCATGTATCTACGTACTTATTCCTTGAACTCAACACATTACGCGCTTGGTGCAACGCGATTTTTTAAGTGGGCATAGGGTTGTAAGGTATTTAAACGAGTGTCTTCTAAAGGTTTACCAATTGTAAAATGGTAAAGACTTTGATAATTCAAGTCATTTAATCCCAGCATGTTGTGCATGGCATCATCAAAATAACAGCCGATGCCTGTCCCCCGATAACCTGTTGCTTCTGCCTCTAAATATAAAACTTGTCCAATCAATCCCGCTTCCCAAAATAAGCGACGGTATTGCCACGCACCTTGTGCTAAACGGCTTGAAAACTCAGCAATCATACCAAGACTAAAAGTGCTATCGGCAGCGATATCTTGATGACAAGAGAGTGAGCGGGCAAATTTGCGGGCGTTTGCACTGACTAATCGGTATAACGGTAAGTCGGCGGGACAGTTTTCAGGCTTTTCCCATTGAAACTCTGCACGTAAGCAAGTACGTAAGGTTTCTAACTTATCCTTTTGTCTTATAAGGATATATAACCCACTATTCAGTTCTTCTACTTTATGCACGAACAGTGCCAGATTAATGGCTGGTGTTTGTGGTAAAACGTTAAAAGGAAACTGGTTATTTCTGGGTAATACACTGTCTAGTATGCGGAAAAATGTATCTTTACTCATCGTCCCTGTTGCATCAAATTGTTGTGCACTGCGGCGTTGACGGATGAGTTGACTCGCTGTTGCACTGCAACATTCTAGGGGCGGTCTGGGGATATTTAAAGGGGTAGGGGGGATTATTTCTGTTGTGTAGGGCTTTTCTGTTGCTTTTACCGCAACATCTATGATGTCCCATTGAAATTGTTTTTTCTTTGATAAAATATTAGCTTGACCCAGCCATATTTGATTTTTTAATAAAAACTGTAGTGGTTTTGCATCAATTTGTTGCAAATTTGACACGCTGTTAGCGGCAGTGATACATAACACGACTTCGGGAACTTCTTTTTCTGCTTGATTAAAACTACTCTCTTGATTTAATCCAAATAACTGCGCAATTTCTTCATCTGACCATTGGGTTAATACATGGGTTGACCAGCCCAGACTTTGTGCAGCATAGGTAATCGCACCAAGTGCGTGCCCGATGTCATGTTGACAATAACGGAAAGCACGCTCGCCATATTTCCATGCTTCACGCCATGTAATAGAACTCAATCCCAGTAGAAAACTATTTGTCGGCAACAGTTGCTGAAATTCCACATGTTGCGCTTGCACAACTTCCGCACGTTGTTCTAGGCTGTGGTCATAACTATGGTAGTGATAGACACCTGCGGATAGGTCTTTGAGCGTGGGCAATAATAAGTAGCCTTCTGTGGGGTGTAAATTACCACTAGAAGGGTTACAACGGAGTGACCATTGGTCATTACCATATTGTTTCCATGCGGATAAGCCCAGTGAAAGCTCAAGCAAGGTAGCAATACTTTCCTTATTCAATGGTTTAACGGTAATGTGGTCAGCGTCATAAAGTTCTGTATAAAGTGTGGTTAATTGGTCGGCACAGAGAGGTAATTCTATGCGGGGGGCATTGCTAAAGGTACGGAAGGGGTTGGGCTGGTGTATCCAGTCCATAAAGTCAGGACCTGCCGCATAGCGGTCAGTTTGGTGTTTTGTGCGGTTATGATAGTCGATGATGGTATCAATCGCTGTTTTATCAGTTGTTGACATTGTTTAAAGGTCTCATTGCAGACATAAAAAAACCTTCAAGGTGGTTTAATCGCTTGAAGGTTTTTAAGAAAGTTCACACTTGTTGAAAGGTGATAATTGAAGCTAATAGTTTGTTGTAGTTAAATTTTAAAAGTATCAATTAGCAGCTTTCATCACACTGTGGCGATAATGGCTATTCTATTATACGGCTTGTGCAAGATAGTGTGACCATGAATGATTGGCATCACCAAATACAAGAAAATTCGGATTAAGCAAAGATTCTTTTGTGTTGTAGCGCAGGGGTTGTAAATACACGTCGGTTAAATGTCCACCAGCTTGTTCTACAATACATTGTGCTGCGGCAGTATCCCATTCTGATGTTGGTCCAAAGCGGGGATAAACGTCGACTTTGCCTTCTGCAATTAAACAAGATTTTAAAGAACTACCAATACTTAAAACATCTACCTCACCCAATGTTTTGACAAAACGTTGAAAGTTTTCGTCTCCGTGTGAGCGACTACCAGCAACGGTAAGACGACCTGCACGACGACGTGCAAAAATACGTTCTGGGGCTTGGTCTGGGAGTTGTTTGTAAGCACCCAGTTGATGAATAGCGTAATAGAGCACTTTTGTAACAGGCACATACACAACCCCAAGCATGGGGAGGTGTTTGTGAATCAGGGCAATATTTACGGTAAATTCGCCATTGCGTTTAATAAATTCGCGCGTGCCGTCTAATGGGTCAACAAGCCAGTAAGTTTGCCATTTTTCACGTTCTTGAAAAGGAATACGAGCAGATTCTTCTGATAAAACAGGAATATCAGGCGTTAGCTCTTGCAATCCTTTAAGAATGGCATTGTGTGCCGCCATGTCTGCTTCTGTTAGGGGGGATTTGTCAGCTTTTTGTACAACATTAAAATCAGTTTTTTCGTAAACTGTCATAATTTGTTCGCCTGCCATCTTGGCTATGGCGTTGACAGCGTCCAACAAAGTTGTTGGGTCGGGGTCGGATTCGTCAGGCATCATTCTATTTCTCCAGTACTTAACCACTATTTGTATCATTAAAGACACATAATAGCTTATATACAACACATGCATACATTTAACAATAAAAAAGTTGTTTCTACAAGTAAATGCAAATTTCGTACGCACTTGTAAAAATGATTTATTTAAGTGCTAATTATTGGTGTTTTACAGAGAGTTAATAGCTGAATTTTTGTAAAACACTATAAGCAATTGTCCTTATGTTAAGCGTGGTTTGGGCATAGGAAATGTATTATTTCATTAAGGGAAATAAGCAATGGATAAGCGGTTATTTTTAGAAAATAGCTTGGAATAAAGATGACAATGCAGTGAAAAAAGCATCAATTTGTCGAAATTCATGACACGCGCGTTTTTTGGCTGGATAGTCAATTTTATGTTTTTAAGTGTGTTGGGCATTTATTTAAAATTATTTCAACAGATTAAAAATTATGAGTGAGTTTGCAGACCATACACCAATGATGCAGCAGTATTTGCGCATTAAGGCTGAATATCCTGATATTTTATTGTTTTATCGCATGGGTGATTTTTATGAGTTGTTTTTCGAGGATGCAAAAAAAGCAGCTCGATTATTAGATATCGCCTTAACCGCACGGGGTAAGACGGCAGGGCAGGATATTCCGATGGCGGGCGTGCCTTATCATGCGATTGAAAATTATTTAGCGAAATTAGTCCGCATAGGGGAGTCTGCGGTTATTTGTGAGCAGGTGGGCGACCCTGCAACGAGTAAAGGTCCTGTAGAACGGCAGGTAACGCGGATTATTACCCCTGGCACGTTGACGGATGAAGCGTTATTGCAGGAGCGACAAGATAATTTGTTAGTTGCGGTGCATCAGGGAGAGCAACGGGTTGGTATCGCAACGCTGGATTTGTCAAGCGGGCGTTTAGCAGTTTTAGAAGTGAGCGATGGAGATGCGTTAATTAGTGAGCTGGAACGTTTAGCTCCCGCAGAATTATTGTTGAGCGATACGAGTCTGTTACAGTTTCCAAAGTTGCCAACCCGTAAACAACCTGCATGGTATTTTGATGTAACCGTTGCGCGTCGTTTGTTGTTGCAACAGTTTGGCACGAAGGATTTAGCAGGATTTGGCTGTGAGCAATTAACGATTGCACTTGGGGCGGCGGGGTGTTTGTTGCAGTATGCGCGGGATACGCAAAAAACGACTTTACCACATATTCAGGGGCTAACGTGGGAACGACGGGAAGATAGTATTTTATTGGATGCGGCGACACGACGTAATTTAGAACTAGACAGCCGTTTAGCTGTGGGTAAGCAGGACTATACCTTAGTTCAGATTTTAGACCAGTGTGCAACGCCAATGGGTAGCCGTTTGTTGCGTCGTTGGTTACATCGTCCCTTACGGGATATTAGTGTGTTGCAAGGTCGTCATCAGAGTATTGGTACATTGTTGCAACAGCAGGGTATTGATAAGTTATATCAGTGTTTACGCGGTATTGGGGATGTGGAGCGGATTTTAGCGCGGGTTGCCTTAAAGTCTGCACGTCCAAGAGATTTAATGCAGTTGCGTAATGCTTTGAACTTATTACCAGATTTACAGTTGTTATTGAGTGAGTTAATTCATCCCCATTTGCAATCTTTAGCACAGCAGATAGGCACATTTCCCGAATTGCAAGATTTATTGTGTCGGGCATTGGTGGAAACGCCACCGTTATTAATTCGTGATGGGGGCGTAATTGCACAGGGGTTTGATGCTGAATTAGATGAGTTACGCAATTTAAGTGATAACAGTCAACAGTTTTTGTTAGATTTAGAAGCGCGGGAACGGCAACAAACGGGTTTGAGTAATTTAAAAGTTGGTTATAACCGTGTTCATGGTTATTACATTGAGTTAAGTCGTACTCATTCGGAAAAAGTGCCCACACATTACACCCGCCGTCAAACGTTGAAAGGGGTTGAGCGTTATATCACGGAGGAGTTAAAACATTTTGAGGATAAAGTATTAAGTGCACGAGAGCGGGCATTAAATCGGGAAAAGTATTTGTATGAGGAGTTGTTAGAAACCTTATTGCAAGCCTTAGTACCGTTACAATCTTGTGTTGCTGCTTTAGCAGAAATTGATGTTTTAAATAACTTTGCTGAACGGGCGGAGACGTTAAAGTATTATCCACCAATGTTTAGCAATCAAGAAGGTATTCATATTGTTGAAGGACGACATCCTGTTGTAGAAGTGGTTTTAGAAACGCCATTTATGCCAAATGATGTGATATTAGACAGTCACCGCCGTATGTTAATCATTACAGGCCCGAATATGGGAGGAAAATCTGTCTTAATGCGACAAACAGCATTAATTGTGTTACTCGCGTATATCGGCAGTTTTGTACCTGCACAAGAGGCAATCATTGGGCCAATTGATGGTATTTTTACCCGTATTGGGGCGAGTGATGATTTAGCGGGAGGGCGTTCTACCTTCATGGTAGAAATGACAGAAACCGCCAATATTTTGCATAATGCAACCCGTAATAGTTTGGTTTTAATGGATGAAATTGGACGCGGAACGAGTACTTTTGATGGATTATCTTTAGCATGGGCATGTGCGGAATATTTAGCCAAACAAGTCGGCGCATATACCTTATTTGCAACGCATTATTTTGAATTAACCCGCTTACCCGAAACTTGTCGCGCCGTTGTTAATGTACATTTAGATGCGATAGAGCAAGAAGATAAATTGATTTTTATGCATCGTGTTAAAGAAGGACCTGCAAATAAAAGTTATGGCTTACAAGTCGCCTTATTAGCAGGTGTTCCGAAAAATGTGGTTAAACAAGCACGTGTCCGTTTAAAACATTTAGAATCACAACAATATCATGCAGGCGCACAACAAATTGAGCTAAATCTTGCACCTATAGCCACAACACCTGCCATAATGACATCGCCTGTTGTTGCAAAATTGCGCACGATTAATCCAGATAATTTAACGCCAAAACAAGCCTTAGAAGTATTATATGAATTACAGGGTCTTTTAGACGATTCAAATGAGTTTTAAACGACAAAGGAAGGTAATGGAATGCAAACTAAATTTGTGACTTGTCCTCATCCTGATGGGGCACACCGTTTGGCTTATCATGAATGGGGAGATATTGACAATCCGAATGTATTAGTATGTGTACATGGTTTGACACGGAATGGACGCGATTTTGACGATATAGCAAGCCAGTTGGCAGAACACTATCGTGTGTTATGTCCTGATGTTGCAGGAAGAGGGGAAAGTGAATGGCTTCCCCCTGAACATTATCACTATCCGCAATATGTCGCCGACATGTTATGTTTGCTAAAAACATTAAATATTCCTCGCGTTGATTGGTTAGGCACATCGATGGGCGGACTTATCGGCATGTTTGTAGCAGGTATTCCAGAAACCCCTATTCAACGTCTTATTCTCAACGACATTGGCGCGTTTATCCCAAAAGAAGCCTTAGAACGGATTGTTCAATACTTACAAATTCGTCCTACTCACTTTGATACGCTTGACGCATTTGAAACTTATATTCGTGCCGTTCATGCCCCTTTTGGACAATTAACAGCACAACAATGGCGAAAACTCACGGAAAACAGTGCTTGCCCAGATACCCCCACAGGGTATCGTTTTTGCTATGACGCAAACATTATCCAAGCATTACATCCAGCCGATAAACCCATAGAAGCTGTTGAATTATGGGAGTATTGGCAAAAAATTACTTGTCCTGTTCTCATTATTCATGGTCAACAATCAGACTTATTATCTGTTGAAACCATACAAAAAATGCAAGAGATTCACCCACAAACAGAAGTTTATACAATCGCCGATGCAGGTCATGCTCCGGCCTTGATGAATACAGAACAAATCCAGTTGATTCAAGACTGGTTATTAGCATAAAATGCGCGTCTGCATGTCGGCGGATATCGTCACCCATAAATTTAAGACTTCAAAGTGACAAAAAATACTTGCAATTAAAAAAAACCTCATTTAGAATGAGCGTTCTTTAACAGTGGAGAGGTTCCCGAGCGGTCAAAGGGAGCAGACTGTAAATCTGCCGGCTCAGCCTTCGAAGGTTCGAATCCTTCCCTCTCCACCAATCCAGAATTTAATACGGTGTAGGTCTTTAGGTAGTCACGTAGTCCCATGTATTAAGTAAAGCGGGTGTAGTTCAATGGTAGAACTTCAGCCTTCCAAGCTGATAGCGTGGGTTCGATTCCCATCACCCGCTCCAAACACAAGATATTAGCCCATATAGCTCAGTCGGTAGAGCACTTCCTTGGTAAGGAAGAGGTCACCGGTTCAAGTCCGGTTATGGGCTCCATTATTTCATACGCTTACAACATCAGCTTTGTTAATGAAGGAATAGAACCGATGTCCAAGGCAAAATTTGAACGCACTAAGCCGCACGTAAACGTAGGTACAATCGGCCACGTTGACCATGGCAAAACGACCCTGACAGCGGCATTAACCAAATGTATGGCAGAAAAATTCGGTGGCGAATTCAAAGCCTACGACCAAATTGACAAAGCGCCTGAAGAACGCGCTCGTGGGATTACCATCGCAACTGCCCACGTTGAATACCAATCAGAAACCCGTCACTACGCCCACGTTGACTGCCCAGGTCATGCTGACTACGTCAAAAACATGATTACAGGGGCTGCCCAAATGGACGGCGCGATTCTCGTGGTTTCCGCTGCTGATGGCCCTATGCCTCAAACGCGCGAACACATCCTGTTAGCCCGTCAAGTTGGCGTGCCTTACATTGTTGTGTTCATGAACAAAGCTGACATGGTTGACGACGCCGAGTTATTAGAACTCGTCGAGATGGAAGTCCGTGAATTATTAGACAAGTATCAATTCCCTGGTGACGACACCCCCGTTGTTATCGGCTCTGCCTTAAAAGCCTTAGAAGGTGATAGCAGTGATATTGGTGTAAATGCCATTTACAAACTGGTTGCAGAAATGGACAGATACATTCCTGAACCTGTTCGTGAAACCGACAAACCCTTCTTAATGCCGATTGAAGACGTATTCTCCATCTCTGGTCGCGGAACAGTCGTGACGGGACGTGTAGAACAAGGCAAAGTAAAAGTTGGCGAAGAAGTAGAAATTGTTGGTATTCGTCCGACCACCAAAACCACCTGCACAGGGGTTGAAATGTTCCGCAAACTGTTAGACGAAGGTGTCGCAGGGGACAACGTTGGCGTGTTATTACGGGGAACGAAACGGGATGACGTAGAACGCGGTCAAGTGTTAGCGAAACCTGGCACAATCACCCCACATACCCGTTTTGAAACAGAAGTTTACGTATTAAGCAAAGAAGAAGGTGGTCGTCATACGCCGTTTTTCAACGGCTACCGTCCGCAATTCTACTTCCGTACCACCGACGTAACAGGCGCATGTGACTTACCCGCAGGCGTAGAAATGGTGATGCCTGGTGATAACGTGAAGTTAACTGTGAAATTGATTAACCCGATTGCAATGACCGAAGGTTTACGCTTTGCAATTCGTGAAGGTGGTCGCACCGTTGGTGCTGGTGTTGTTACTAAGGTTATTGAGTAAATACTTCTCTTTTGGCACAGCCATCTAATGGCTGTGCTTGCCAAATTTAGGCCAGTAGCTCAATTGGCAGAGCGGCGGTCTCCAAAACCGCAGGTTGGGGGTTCGAGACCCTCCTGGCCTGCCATTATTCCCAATCAATGTATTTAGGATGCACATGAATACAGATATGGATACACCCGCATCTGACAAGTCTGATCTTGTTAAATGGGGTATAGCTATCGCTTTATTATTTGCAAGTGTCGTGGTGTTCCACTTGTTAGAAGGCAAATTATTTGCGGTTCGCGTTGCCTTAGTCCTTGCAGCTGTAGGTGGTGCGATATTTATAGCCTCTAAAACGGAAAAAGGTCGATTCGTTTGGGGCTTTTTGCGTGAAGCGCATATCGAAGTCCGTAAAGTTGTTTGGCCTAGTAATCAAGAAACGGTACAAACGACAGGCATTGTGCTACTCATGGTTGTTGTTGTTGCCCTATTTGTCTGGATACTAGATGCAACTTTATTTTGGATTGTTCGTCTATTAACAGGACAGGGGGGCTAACGCATGGCGATGCGTTGGTATGTAGTGCATGCGCATTCTAACTTTGAGAAAGCGGCAAAACGTTCTTTAGAAGAACGGGTAGAGCGTGCGCACCCTGAACTCAAAAAGTGTTTTGGGCGTGATGAAAACAATAAACTCAATATTCTAGTTCCTAGCGAGTCGGTTACTGAAATCCGTGAAGGACAAAAACGTACTGTAGAGCGCAAACTATATCCTGGCTATGTATTAGTGCAAATGGATATGGAACGGGATGATGTTGAAGATGTTATTCAACGCAAAGAATTGCGCAATGAATTATGGCATATCGTTAAAGATACAGCGCGTGTTGTGGGTTTTATTGGCGGAACGCAAGAACATCCTGCCCCTTTAAAAGAAAAAGAAGTTGCCGTTATCCTACAGAGAGTTTTAGAGGGTGCTGAAAAGCCCCGTCCGAAAGTCCTTTTTGAAACGGGCGAAGTAGTTCGAGTGATCGATGGTCCTTTCAATGATTTCAATGGTGTCGTTGAAGAAGTCAACTACGAAAAAAATCGGTTACGAGTTGCTGTACTCATTTTCGGTCGTTCTACCCCTGTAGAATTAGAATTTAATCAAGTCGAAAAAGAAATTTAGTATTTAAAGCAAATTTATAGAGTTGCTTTAAGTTTATATTTTATATCAATCGCTAAAAAATTGGGGAGCTATTCCTATAGCGTTATCACCCAAGGAGTTTCGTAATGGCAAAGAAAGTTCAAGCCTATATTAAACTGCAAGTAAAAGCAGGTCAGGCTAATCCAAGTCCCCCTGTTGGCCCCGCGTTAGGTCAACATGGTTTAAACATCATGGCGTTCTGTAAAGAGTTCAATGCACAAACCCAGCATTTAGAGCCTGGTATGCCAACCCCTGTTGTGATTACGGCTTATAGTGACCGTTCTTTTACATTCATTTTAAAAACGCCACCTGCGTCCGTATTATTGAAAAAAGCTGCAGGTATCAAGAGTGGTAGCAAAACCCCTCACACCAATAAGGTCGGTAAAGTTTCACGTCAACAGTTAGAAGACATTGCCAAACTAAAAATGCCCGACTTAACTGCGGCAGATTTAGATGCAGCAGTACGGACAATTGCAGGTAGTGCTCGCAGTATGGGCATCGAGACGGAAGGGGTATAAAGATGGCAAAGTTATCTAAACGACAAAAAGCAATCCAAGAAAAATTGCAAGTTGGTAAGCAATATCCCATATTGGATGCACTTGAACTGTTAAAATCTTTACCCCCTGCTAAATTCGTTGAATCTGTCGATGTTAGTGTGAATTTAGGGGTTGATCCTCGTAAGTCAGATCAAGTAGTCCGTAGCTCTACCGTATTACCACATGGAACAGGTAACACTGTCCGTGTTGCTGTATTTACACAAGGTGCGGCCGCTGATGCTGCCCGTGCGGCAGGGGCTGACATTGTCGGCTTTGATGATTTAGCGGCACGGATTAAAGAAGGCTTTATGGACTTTGATGTCGTCATTGCCTCACCTGATGCTATGCGTATCGTAGGACAATTAGGTCAAATTTTAGGCCCTCGTGGTTTAATGCCTAACCCTAAAGTAGGCACTGTGACTCCTGATGTCGCAGGCGCAGTGAAAAATGCAAAAGCAGGTCAAGTTCGTTATCGTACTGATAAAGCAGGGATTATCCACTGCACCATTGGAAAAGTCTCTTTTGATGCCAATGCCTTAAAAGAAAACTTACAAGCATTGTTAAATGATTTAAACAAGATTAAACCCAGCACGGCTAAAGGTGTTTACATGAAACGGATTACTGTTTCTACCACCATGGGTCCAGGTTTACTTGTGGATCAAAATAGCTTAGTGAACACCGTTCAATAAGTAACAGGCTTTCGGCTGCTGAATAACTCTTAATCAGTAGCCGTCAAAGACCGTAGGTGTCAGAAATGACTTAATAACCCTACGCAGACGGCAAAATCCATACAGGTTTTTGCTGGTATGTTCAGTGTAAAAGCTGACGATAAAACCAAACCAGGAGATTAAGCAAATGCCGCTTAAGCTTGAAGATAAGCAAGCCATTATTGCAGAAGTGTCTGAAGTTGCTGTTAAAGCACATTCTGCCGTTGTCGCTGAATATCGTGGTATGACTGTCGCTGAACTCACTAAATTACGTGTTGATGCTCGCCAAGCCAATGTTTATGTGCGAGTTATCAAAAATACGTTAGCACGTCGCGCTGTTGAAGGGACTTCCTTGAAATGTATTCAAGAAGTCTTAAAAGGGCCTGTTATTCTTGCCCTTTCTGGGGAAGACCCTGGTGCACCTGCGAGAGTATTTAGAGACTTCCTGAAAACCAACCAAAAAATGGTGGTGAAAGGAGTTGCCATTGGTGGGCAATTGTTTGGAGCAGAAGACTTAGACAAAGTCGCTAAACTCCCAACACGCGAAGAAGCGATTGCCAGCCTGATGTCTGTCATACAAGCCCCGATTACCAAATTTGTCCGTACCTTGGCAGAACCCCATGCCAAACTGGTTCGCACAGTGGCAGCAATTCGCGACAGCAAAGAAGCCGCTTAAGTTTATCAATTTACTTTATTTTCAATATCAAGCCTCTTTATCGCTTGATTTTAGGAGTTTACAATGGCCGTATCTAAAGAAGATATTTTAGAAACTATTTCCAACATGACCGTGATGGAAGTTGTTGATTTAATTAAAGCAATGGAAGAAAAATTCGGCGTTTCCGCTGCTGCTGCAGTTGCTGTTGCTGCCCCTACCGCTGCCGCTGCCGCCCCTGTTGCTGAAGAACAAACCGAATTCAACGTTATCATGACCAGCTTTGGTAGCAATAAAGTCGGCGTGATTAAAACCATCCGTGGTATTACTGGTTTAGGTCTGAAAGAAGCAAAAGACCTCGTTGAAGCAGTTCCTGCAACTGTTAAAGAAGCGGTCTCTAAAGATGAAGCCGCCAAAATTAAGAAAGAACTTGAAGAAGCTGGCGCAGCTGTCGATATCAAGTAAGATTGATTGGCAGTTTTCGCTTGTGAAGGCGTACAGACAACTTGTTACGCCGTGGTAAAATAAACGGCTGGTGACACTTATGTTGCCGGCCTTTTTCTGTTAGTGCTAGCCTATCCTATTGATGTCATGATTGCATCATCACATCATGCTATGGTCAACCGGGAGTCCCCATGACTTACTCTTTCACTGAGAAAAAGCGCATCCGCAAGAGCTTCGGTAAACTGCCAAAGATACTGGATATTCCTTATCTGCTCGCTATCCAGCTTGAATCCTACCGCACTTTCCTGCAAAAAGACATTGCCACCGAGCAAAGAACCAATGTCGGATTACACGCGGCGTTTAAGTCGGTGTTTCCGATTGTCAGCTACTCAGGCAATGCAGCATTAGAATACGTGAGTTATCGTTTAGGTAAACCTGTTTTTGACGTTAAAGAATGTCAAGTACGGGGTATGACCTTTGCTGCGTCTTTACGGGTTAAAGTGCGCTTAGTGTTATACGATAAGGAAGCGAAAGATACCAAAACCCGCAGCATTAAAGACATTAAAGAACAAGAAGTTTATATGGGTGAACTCCCCCTCATGACCAATAATGGCACGTTCGTCATTAATGGCACTGAGCGCGTGATTGTGTCACAGTTACACCGTTCACCAGGGGTCTTTTTTGACCATGATAAAGGGAAAACCCATTCCTCGGGTAAATTCCTCTATGCAGCCCGTGTGATTCCCTACCGTGGCTCATGGTTAGATTTTGAATTTGACCATAAAGATTGCATTTTCGTACGGATTGACAGACGACGTAAGTTACCTGTCAGTATCTTGTTACGTGCATTGGGTTATAACAACCAGCAAATGCTGGAAATGTTCTTTGATACTAATGCCTTTACTTATAGTGCACAAACAGACCAATTTTCTTTTGCCCTTGTTGCTGACCGCTTACGGGGTGAATTAGCCAGCTTTGATATTCGCGACGCGGAAGGACAGTTAATTGTCGAAACAGGGCGACGTATCACCGCGAAACATATAAAACAATTCGAAAAAGCGAATATTACCTCCTTGCCTGTTCCTGATGATTACTTATTCGGGAAAGTCATTGCACACGATATTAATGACAGTGAAGGAAAACTGGTCATTCGTGCAAACGAAGAAATCACTGCCGATGTCATTCGTTTATTGCGTGAAAATCGCATTCAACAATTTAAAACGCTCTATATTAATGATTTAGATAGAGGGCCTTACCTCTCTGATACTTTACGGTTAGACACAACGACAACCCCATTAGAAGCGCATTACGAAATTTATCGAATGATGCGCCCAGGTGAACCGCCGACGGCAGAATCGGCAGAAACTTTATTTCAAAGTCTCTTCTTCTCCGAAGACCGTTATGATTTATCTGCCGTTGGGCGGATGAAGTTTAACCGTCGGGTTGGACGTGACGAATTAACTGGACCTGGCGTGTTATCTACCGATGATATCTTAGCAGTTTTGCGCACGCTGATTGATATTCGAAACGGTAACGGCACCGTGGATGACATTGACCATTTAGGCAATCGTCGGATTCGTAGTGTTGGGGAAATGGCAGAAAATCAATTCCGTATAGGTTTAGTACGGGTTGAACGTGCGGTTAAAGAACGCTTATCCTTAGCGGAATCAGAAAATATGATGCCGCAAGAGTTAATTAACGCCAAACCTGTGTCTGCTGCTATTCGGGAATTCTTTGGCTCTAGCCAACTCTCCCAATTCATGGATCAAAACAACCCCTTATCCGAAGTCACGCATAAACGCCGTGTTTCCGCCTTAGGGCCGGGGGGCTTAACCCGTGAACGGGCAGGCTTTGAAGTCCGTGACGTACATCCAACCCACTATGGGCGCGTATGTCCGATTGAAACCCCTGAAGGACCGAACATTGGTTTGATTAACTCCCTGTCTGTTTTTGCACGTACCAATGAATATGGATTCTTAGAAACCCCTTATCGTCGCGTTGAAGATGGCAAAGTCACGAATAAAGTTGATTATTTATCCGCCATTGAAGAAGGCAACTTCGTCATTGCACAGGCAAATGCAACCTTAGACGCAGAAGGACGCTTTACAGAAGAGCATGTAACCGCCCGTCATAAAAATGAATTCACACTTGTTCTAAAAGACAGCGTGCAATACATGGACGTGTCCCCCATGCAAATCGTCTCTGTTGCAGCCGCGTTAATTCCCTTCTTAGAACACGATGACGCAAACCGTGCGCTCATGGGTTCTAACATGCAACGTCAAGCCGTGCCAACCTTACGGGCAGAAAAACCCTTAGTCGGTACAGGGATTGAACGCACAGTAGCCATCGACTCAGGCGTTGCCGTTGCCGCAGAACGTGGCGGAATTGTCGACTCTGTTGACGCGGCACGGGTTGTTGTTCGAGTGAATGATAACGAAACAGAACCCGGTGAAGCTGGGGTCGATATTTACAACTTAACGAAATACGTCCGTTCCAACCAAAACACCTGCATTAATCAACGCCCCTTAGTCAAACCTGGGGACGTGATTGCAAAAGGCGACGTATTAGCGGATGGCCCTTCTACCGATTTAGGCGAACTTGCTTTAGGGCAAAATATGCTGGTGGCGTTCATGCCGTGGAATGGTTACAACTTCGAAGACTCAATTTTAATTTCTGAACGAGTCGTAGAAGAAGACCGCTTCACCTCAATTCACATCGTCGAATTGAGTTGTATGGCACGGGATACCAAACTGGGTGCGGAAGAAATCACAGCCGATATTCCCAATGTCAGCGAAGCCGCACTGAATAAACTTGACCAATCAGGGATTGTTTATATTGGGGCTGAAGTTCGTCCAGGTGATATTCTCGTTGGTAAAGTAACCCCTAAAGGGGAAACTCAATTAACCCCTGAAGAAAAATTATTACGCGCCATTTTCGGTGAAAAAGCCTCCGACGTAAAAGATACTTCATTACGGGTTTCTTCTGGCACTTACGGCACCGTTATCGACGTGCAAGTCTTCACCCGCGACAGCGTGGAAAAAGACGAACGCGCCAAACAAATCGACCAAGCGGAATTAGAAAAAGTTCGCAAAGACTTACGCGATAAATTCCGTATTTTAGAAGATGACACTTATCAACGCTTAGAAAAAATCCTGATTGGACATAAAGCCATCAGTGGCCCGAAAGGCTTAGACTCTCAAAAGCCCATTAGTAAAGAGTATCTTGCAGGTTTAAACCGTGAACAATGGTTCGAAATTAACCTGCAAGAACCTGCCGTTCAAGAACAACTAGAATTGTCTAAAGACATTCTGGAACAAGAACGGAAACGTGCCGATGAAGCGTTTGAAGAAAAACGCAAAAAACTCGCAGCAGGCGATGACCTCGCCCCTGGTGTGTTAAAAATGGTCAAAGTCTATCTTGCGGTTAAACGTCGCGTCCAACCAGGTGACAAGATGGCAGGTCGTCACGGAAACAAAGGGGTTGTTTCCATGATTGTCCCCGTTGAAGACATGCCCTATCGCAAAGATGGTCGTCCTGTTGACATCGTCTTGAACCCGCTGGGCGTGCCTTCTCGGATGAACATCGGACAAGTCTTAGAAACCCACTTAGGCTGGGCAGCAAAAGGCATTGGTGAACGCATCGACAATATGTTGAAAGCTCACCAACGCGCCTCCGTGGCAGAAATTCGTGAATTCCTCCGTAAAGTCTATAACACGACAGGCGGAAAATCCGAAGATATCAACAGCTTTACCGATGATGAAATCATTGAATTAGCTAAAAATCTGCGTAAAGGTGTCCCCACCGCGACTCCAGTTTTTGACGGTGCGAGCGAAGACGAAATTCAAGCGATGCTAGAACTAGCGGATTTACCGACAACAGGGCAAACCGTGTTATATGACGGACGGACAGGCGAAGCCTTTGAGCGTGAAGTCACTGTTGGCTACATGTACATGCTGAAATTGAACCACTTAGTCGATGACAAGATGCACGCCCGTTCTACAGGACCTTACAGTCTCGTCACCCAACAACCCTTAGGCGGTAAAGCCCAATTCGGGGGACAACGCTTCGGGGAAATGGAAGTGTGGGCATTAGAAGCCTATGGCGCGGCTTACACCTTGCAAGAAATGCTCACCGTCAAATCAGACGACGTGAATGGACGGACAAAAATGTACAAAAACATCGTTGATGGTGACCACCGTATGGAAGCAGGCATGCCAGAGTCTTTTAACGTCTTAGTGAAGGAAATTCGCTCATTGGGAATTGATATGGAGTTAGAACAAAACAATTAGTTTACCGACGGTACGTTTATGAATCCGTGGCGGTTTCAGGTTGCAAACACTGATTAATCATTTTTTTGCAACCAAACCCGCCCACCTCCAGAATTCTACAAGCGGAGAACGACCTTGAAAGATTTAATGAATTTGTTGAACAGCCAAGGGCATATAGAAGAATTTGACCGTATTTGTATCGGTCTAGCCTCCCCCGAGAAAATTCGCTCTTGGTCTTATGGGGAAGTCAAAAAACCAGAAACCATCAACTACCGCACATTTAAACCTGAGCGGGATGGATTGTTTTGCGCAAAAATCTTCGGGCCTGTCAAAGACTACGAATGCTTATGTGGTAAATACAAACGCTTAAAACATCGCGGTGTGGTTTGCGAAAAATGTGGCGTAGAAGTCACGCAAGCCAAAGTTCGACGTGAACGCATGGGACACATCGAACTAGCCAGCCCTGTCGCCCATATTTGGTATTTAAAATCCTTACCATCCCGCATGGGCTTGATTTTAGACTTAACTCTGCGCGACATTGAACGTATTCTCTATTTTGAAGCCTACGTCGTTATTGAACCGGGTTTAACCTCCTTAGAACGCGGTCAATTACTGACAGAAGAACAATATTTAGATGCCTTAGAAGAACATGGCGACGAATTCGACGCACGTATGGGCGCAGAAGCAATTTATGAATTACTTCGCACCCTAGATTTAGCGGGAGAAGTCAACCGCTTACGCGAAGAAATCAACAGCACCAATTCTGATACTAAAATCAAAAAGCTCAACAAACGCTTAAAACTGATTGAATCCTTCCTACACTCAGGCAACCGTCCTGAATGGATGGTATTAAAAGTTTTACCCGTGTTACCGCCTGAATTACGTCCACTCGTACCACTCGACGGCGGACGCTTTGCTACGTCTGACTTAAACGACTTATACCGTCGGGTTATTAACCGTAACAACCGTTTAAAACGTCTGCTCGACTTAAACGCGCCTGACATTATCGTGCGCAATGAAAAACGCATGTTACAAGAAGCAGTCGACGCACTGTTAGACAACGGACGGCGCGGACGGGCGATTACAGGCACAAATAAACTGCCGTTAAAATCCCTTGCTGACATGATTAAAGGCAAGCAAGGGCGTTTTCGTCAAAACTTACTCGGCAAACGTGTCGACTACTCTGGTCGTTCCGTTATCGTGGTAGGACCTACCCTACGCCTGCATCAATGTGGGTTGCCGAAAAAAATGGCGTTGGAACTCTTCAAGCCTTTCGTTTTCGGTAAATTAGAACTGCGTGGTTTAGCAACCACGATTAAAGCCGCCAAAAAAATGGTCGAGCGTGAAGGCCCTGAAGTCTGGGACGTTTTAGAAGAAGTCATTCGTGAACATCCCGTGTTACTCAACCGCGCACCAACCTTGCACCGTCTAGGCATTCAAGCCTTTGAGCCTGTGCTGATTGAAGGGAAAGCCATTCAATTGCATCCGTTGGTATGTACCGCCTTTAACGCCGACTTTGACGGCGACCAAATGGCAGTCCACGTGCCTTTATCCATCGAGGCACAATTAGAAGCCCGTGCATTAATGATGTCTTCTAATAACGTCTTATCTCCTGCGAACGGCGAGCCGATTATCGTCCCTTCACAAGACGTGGTGTTAGGGTTGTACTACATGACCCGTAAACGCGAAAACGCCAAAGGCGAAGGCATGAAATTCGCGGATGTTAATGAAGTACATCGCGCTTATGAAAATCGTGTTGTAGCCTTACAAGCAGGTATTGAAGTACGGATTAAAGAAACCGTCTTTAATGAAAAAGGCGAAAAACAATCCAATATCGCTTTACGTAAAACCACCGTTGGACGGGCATTACTCTCCGAAATTCTGCCCGAAGGTCTGCCTTTCTCCGTAGTTGACTGCGACTTAAGCAAAAAAGCAATTTCCAAACTGATTAACACCAGCTATCGCCGTGTTGGTCTTAAAGACACAGTCGTCTTTGCTGACCGCTTAATGTACACAGGGTTTTCCTTTGCAACCCGTGCAGGGATTTCCATCGGGATTAAAGACATGGTCATTCCTGATGAAAAACCAACCATTATCACCAGTGCAGAAAAAGAAGTAACTGAAATTCAAAATCAGTACGCTTCAGGGCTGATTACGGACGGCGAACGCTACAACAAAGTTATCGATATCTGGTCACGTACCAACGATAAACTCGCTAAAGCCATGATGAGCAAACTTGCTGACGAAGCCGTGAAAGATTTAGACGGCAAAATCGTCATGGATGAAAACGATAAAATCAAACTGCAACGCTCCTTTAACTCCATTTACATGATGGCAGACTCAGGAGCGCGGGGTTCTGCGGCACAGATTCGGCAATTAGCAGGGATGCGGGGCTTAATGGCAAAACCTGATGGCTCTATCATTGAAACCCCGATTACGGCAAACTTCCGTGAAGGCTTAGACGTTTTACAATACTTCATCTCTACCCACGGGGCGCGGAAAGGTCTCGCCGACACTGCATTAAAAACCGCAAACTCAGGTTACTTAACCCGTCGTTTGGTTGACGTTGCCCAAGACTTAGTGATTTTAGAAAAAGACTGCGGCACCCACAACGGGCTAGAAATGACCCCGTTAATTGAAGGCGGTGACGTAGTTGAACCCCTCCGCGAGCGCGTGTTAGGACGGATTGTTGCCGAAGATATTTTTATCCCAGACCAAGAAGAAGCGGCTGTTAAACGTGGCACACTCTTAGATGAAAGCTGGGTTGAAAAATTAGAAACCTTAGGGATAGACCGCGTTAAAGTCCGCTCGGCAATTACCTGCGAATCTCGTTACGGCATTTGTGCAAACTGCTATGGTCGTGACTTAGGACGTGGGCACATTGTCAATATGGGCGAAGCAGTCGGCGTTATTGCGGCACAATCCATCGGTGAACCTGGTACACAGCTCACCATGCGTACCTTCCATATCGGGGGAGCAGCCTCTCGAGCCGTTGCTATCAACAATATTGAAGTTAAAGCCAAAGGGATTGCTAAACTCCATAACATCAAAACAGTGGAACAAAAGAACGCGGAAGGTGTGGCGCGAGTTGTTGCCGTTTCTCGTTCTGGCGAATTAGCCATTCAAGATGATAATGGTCGTGAACGCGAACGCTACAAAGTGCCTTACGGCGCAGTCTTCACCATCCGTGATGGCGACCCCGTTGAAGCAGGGCAACTTGTTGCCAGTTGGGACCCGCATACCCATCCGATTATTACCGAAGTGGAAGGTCGAATTAGCTTCACTGACGTGATTGAAGGGGTAACGGTAAACCGTCAAACTGACGAATACACAGGCTTAACCAGCATTGTGGTGACTGACCCGAAACAACGTCCTTCTCACGCAAAAGACATGCGTCCAATGGTGAAATTGGTCGACGAAACAGGACAAGATTTAAATATCATCGGGACTCAAATCCCAGCAACCTACTTTTTACCGCCCCGCGCTATTATTACCGTAGAGAATGAACAAAGTGTGAGCATTGGTGACGTTATCGCCCGCTTACCACAAGAATCTTCTAAAACTCGTGATATTACAGGGGGTTTACCTCGCGTTGCTGACCTATTTGAAGCCCGTATTCCTAAAGAGCCATCCGTTTTGGCGGAATACAGCGGTACAGTCAGTTTCGGGAAAGACACCAAGACTAAACAACGCTTAATCATCACCTCTAAAGATGGGCAACAATATGAAATTCCCATTCCAAAGTGGCGACATGTCAATGTGTTCGAAGGGGAACATGTAGAAAAAGGCGAAACCTTAGTTGATGGCGCACCCAATCCACATGACATTTTACGTCTGCTCGGCGTGGCTGAATTGGCCCGTTACATAGTCAACGAAGTGCAAGAAGTTTACCGCTTACAAGGCGTGAAGATTAACGACAAACACATTGAAGTGATTGTGCGTCAAATGCTCCGTAAAGTTACGATTGTTGACCCAGGTGATAGCCGTTTACTCAAAGGTGAACAAGTCGAACGGGCAAAATTGCATGAAGAGAATGAGCGCGTTCGTGCTGAAGGCGATGACAAAGCCACAGCCACATGGGAACCGATGTTATTAGGGATTACAAAAGCCTCTTTAGCCACAGAGTCCTTTATATCTGCTGCCTCCTTCCAAGAAACTACCCGCGTTTTAACCGAAGCATCTGTCAGTGGTAAATACGATGATTTACGAGGCTTAAAAGAAAACGTGATTGTCGGTCGTTTAATCCCTGCGGGTACAGGGTTAGCCTATCATGATGAGCGTCGTTCTCAACGGCGTAAAGTCTTAGGGGGAAGTAGTACTATTGCGCCAGAAGCAACCACAATTAGTACAGAAAAGACATCAGAAACTTAGTATTTTTAAAAGCATCTGATAGTGAAAAGCCCTGTTAGTGTTGAACGCTAACGGGGCTTTTTTTAAATCCTGAATTTATTAAATGCGAGTTGTTGGCTCAATCCGCTAAACGGACGACACGGAAGCCTGTCATATTATCTTTATTGGTAGAGTCTTTATTTAATCGATACGTAACACGACAGCCATTTTTATTGCTGTTCCATGAACCGCCACGTAATACTTTACTACCTGATTGTTGGCTACATTTTAGATGAGCAGTGCTGGAGTTTGTTTCATATGCTCTTTTATCATATTCCGAACATGTCCACTCCCATACATTTCCTACTGTGTCGTACAGTCCAAATTTATTTGCATTGAATGAACCAATCGGTAATGTTTTATTATTATTTCCATAACAATTAGCCTTACCAAGAAGATCATTTCCCCACCAAAAATTAGTCATTGTTCCCGCACGGGCAACATATTCCCATTCTGCTTCTGTGGGTAAGCGGTATTGATACCCTGTTACTTGACTTAACCATGCAGCATAGGCAGTTGCATCATCCCAACTCACATTAATAACAGGATGCTTATAACGTCCCCAATTATTATCAGAAGGGGTTTGTCGCCCTGTTGCATTGGCAAAATAATCATATTGTTCAAAGGTAATTTCGTAGATGCCAATAGCTAAAAGGTCTCGTATGTTAACGTCATGTGCAGGCTTCTGATCCCAGTCCTCATTCCACTTATTGGTATTACTGCCCATTTTAAATGTACCCGCTGGTATCCAAACCATTTCGGGACAAAAGTCACAGGGGCTACCATTTTCTGCTAAAACATCTCGAAATACTTTACTATCAGCTAAATCGTTAACAATAACAGGTGCATTTAATTTCAATTCCTTAATAACAGTTGTGCCTGCACTAATTTTAATGTTTTTCAGTACTGTTGTTCTATTTCCCTGTGTCACTTTGATGTCATGTGAACCTGCAGGAACTTCAACGATAACTTTTGACGAATTTGCTTTAAACTCACCATCTACGAAAATATCAGCGATTTCAGGGTCAGTTTTTATCACTAAAAAACCTGTTTGTTCTGCAAAAGTGAGTAGTGGTAGAAAAAGTAAACTCATAGAAAGCCATTTCATAATAGGTGCTCCTTGCTATTTAACCCAATAATTCAATTGCTATATTTGCGACCTCAGTAATACCTGCTTTTACCCCTGCTTCTACAATATCGACCATATTATGCTGTGTAACGCCTATAATTTTTGCAATAGGGTTCACAAATTCATTGATATACGGAATAGGAATAGTTTTAATAATACTTTCAACAATAGCCTCATTTCTTAGTGAATTGATATTGTTATTAACATTGTTTAACTGCTGATTCACTTGTACAAATTGTTGTGCCATAAAATCATGATGGGTTTTTAAAACCACTTTAAGCTCCTGTCCTTGTTGTTGAATTAATCCCACTAATTGTTGATGTTCTGCAACGATGACATCAGTAACTACTTGTTTCATATCGTCAATTTTTTTATTGTTTTCATCAAGTTGCTGTTTAATACCATTGAGCAATTGAACAACAACTTGATGTGCTTGTGCATTACTACTGGCAGATGTATGTAAAAATAAATCATCTTTTAATAACATGAACTCTCGATTACGCACATGTATGGGTTGTTCCTCTTTTAACATTTTTGAAAATAACAAATTTGCTAGACGGTCACACAGTGGGTCAGAGTCCTCTAATGTGCATTTTTTATCGCCTAACTTATTTAAAATGGCTTTTTTTTCCGCAACAACCGCCGCCTCAATTGCTTGTGGCACTTGCATGGCATCAGGAAACATTAAAACGAATAAATCATAATATTCAGCTTTATCCTTCTGTTGTGCTTTTGCATAGGCTAATTCATGAATACGTAATAACGCCTCAATCGCTTGCGGTGTATTAGGAAAATCAGTCATAAAATTACGATATGCTTTAATCGTATCTTCCTTTTGCGCCAACAAATAAATGGCATGAACGGCGTTTAAATTAAACTGTGAATCGGGTTTAATCCGCATGAAGTCCTGATAGGTTTCTGCCTTATTTTGATTAGTTGCCTGTTGCCACGTTTTTAAATAACTGATAAATCCCGTTTGTGCATCTAGTTCCTGATGACTCACGGCGACAGTTTTCCACGCCTCATAACTATTTGTTTGTTGGGCTTGTTCAACAGCAAGCCAAAATGCACATAATTCCGCACTGCCAGTTTCTCCGACCGCTTGTAATAAACGAATCATTTTTGCTTTATCCGTCACTTGGCAAGCGTTTGCAAATACTTGTGTTATTACCAAGGGAGTACAAAGCAACCCGTAAAGTAAAAGACTACGATAAAAAAAACGAGACATAAGTCACCTCTACATGAATGAATACTTTCCTTATCGCAACAACAATCAAGTTGCTATCGTTATTTTACACTAAACAGAAAATTTTTATTTAAATCAAAACAGTAAAATTTTTTAAATTTCATATTTGATTTGTACTAATTAGCAATATAATAATTGAAACAATATTTATCATTGAGGGAAAAAAATCATGGCTAATCGTTTACCCGCTTTATTTATCGCACATGGCAACCCAATGAATGCTTTAGCTAATAACGCGAGTACGGCGAGATAATAGATATAAAACAGAGGATTAATGATAAAAGCGGAATAAAAGCGGAATGGAAGAAATAAAAAGTTGTACCTAAAGGAAAAGTAGGAATAATGGAACATCACTAAACGTCCACCCCCACTTTCCAAAGGTACAACCATGGATATGATAACAATCCTGTTCTGCTCAATCGATGACTTTTGTAAATGGTTTATACCCTTATGGGAACAAATGTTGTTAGAAGAAGGAAATCCCAAGAAAAGTCAGCGAGATGGGACAATGTCCCCGTCGGAAGTGATGACCTTACTCGTGTTGTTTCATCAATCTAATCAACGTCATTTCAAAGGATTTTATACCCACTATGTTCCGCAGGTACTCGGGAGGGCGTTTCCGAAACGGGTCAGTGCCTACTTGCACAGTCGGCGGGTAAACTCTCGCGGGATTGCCTTCATTGACTCAACCCCGTTAAAGGTTTGTCACAATCGGCGAATTTCACACCATAAAACCTTTGCAAACCTTGCACAACGGGGGAAGAACTCTATTGGGTGGTATTTTGGCTTTAAATTGCATTTAGTCATTGATGATACAGGGGAATTAATCTCCTTTTTTCTCACCGCTGCGAATTTTGATGACCGCAAGGGCTTAAGGGCGATGACGCAATTTATTCAAGGTAAGTTATATGGTGACAAGGGCTATATTTCTAAGGCATTAAAGGCAACTTTGAAAACGCAAGGCATTGAATTAATCACAGGTGTCCGTAAAAACATGAAAAAAGAGTCGCTCAGTGAATTTGATACGATAATGCTAAAAAAACGCTCCTTGATAGAAACCGTTATCGGTCAGCTTAAATCATTCACTCAGATTGAACATACGCGCCATCGCAGTGTCTTGGGGTTTATGGTCAATGTCATTGCGGGGCTTATTGCTTACACTTGGAAGCTCCATAAGCCTTCTTTGATGTCTCGCATTAATCCTAAACTTGATGATGGCTTTAATTTGCTAAATCCTTCTCAACCTCTTTTTATTTAAGTCCTTTTTCGCCGTACTCGCGTTATTAATTTCTTGGTTTAAGGGGTTTAAATTCTGTTAATTCTGAAAATCCTGATTCAGACAAGCTGTTGTCTTTTTAAAAGAAAATCGCCGAACTCAGGTTAATACGAATCACGTTTTTTAATTCTGCTAATTCTGAAAATTCTGATTCAGACAAAAAAAGACCTGCTAAGTTTTACAAACCTAGCAGGTCTTTTTCTATAAACTCAAGGGCTAATCTTCGCGTTTCTGTCCTTCATCTTGTTGTGGAACATGTTGAACAGGGGGGTCGTAAACAACAGGATGGTAAGACGGTTCTGGCACATAGACAGGTTGTTGCTGCACGGGTGGCGCAATCGGTGCGGAAACAGGTGCGGGTGTGTGTTCTATTGTGCTCGTCTCATTGGTCGTGATGGTTTGGTTTTGTTCCGCGTTATCATAACGGTTTTGTCCTTCCATCGCTTCGCCATTACCTGTATTTTCAGTGCGTTTACGTCTGCCACCGCGACGGCTACGACGCATTGAGGAACGTTCTTTCTTCGCAGTTGCATTATCACCATTTTCTGCCAGTGAAGGCATTTTTTCGGTAATAGATTCTACTAATTGTTGTGTTGTTTGGTTATTTGTGCGGTTATTTGCACTACGTCCGTTGTTTGTGTCGCGTCCTGTGTTATTTTTCCGTGTGTTACGGTTCGCGTTGTTATTCCGTGGTGTATTGCGATTTGAACGGGGGGCAATGGGGGGGACGGCGTTAATTTGTTGAACAATAGCTACAGGTTCGGGTTTAGTCGAAGTTGTTTCATTGCCAAATAATAAACCCCACATCCGTTTCAGAATGCCGTGATTTTGGGATTCTTCAGGGGTGTGATGATGTAGCGGTTGTACAGGCGGTTGTGTATAAGCCAAGCTCTTTACGGCAGGTTCTTCAATCCCTGTTTGTTGTTGTTTGGGTAAGTGGCTGTAGTGTTCAATAACGGCTTTATCTTCCGTTGGTTCAACCACTGTTTGGTAGCTGGGTTTATCGCTGTTTACGGCTTTATCATCTTGACGGAGACGTTGTACTTCATATTTAGGCGTTTCGAGATGGGGATTCGGAATTAGTGCTACTTCGATTTTTTGCCGTTCTTCAATTTCTTGGATGGTCTTGCGTTTTTCGTTGAGTAGGTAAGTCGCAACATCTACGGGTACTTGGGCGACGACTTTTACTGTCCGTTCTTTCATCGCTTCTTCTTCTATCAGGCGTAAGATAGCCAGTGAGAGCGATTCGACACTGCGGATTTTGCCTTGTCCGTTACAACGCGGGCACATGATGTGGCTGGATTCGCCAAGCGAGGGGCGCAGACGTTGGCGGGACATTTCTAACAGTCCAAAGCGGGAAATACGTCCGACTTGTACCCGCGCTCTGTCCATTTTTAAGGCTTCTTTGAGACGGCTTTCAACTTCGCGTTGGTTTTTATGGCTCATCATGTCGATGAAGTCGATAACGATGAGTCCGCCTAAGTCGCGGAGGCGTAATTGTCGCGCAATTTCTTCAACGGCTTCCAGATTGGTATTTAATGCGGTTTCTTCAATATCGCCGCCTTTTGTGGCTTTGGAGGAGTTGATATCGATGGAAAGTAGGGCTTCGGTATGGTCTAAAACGATAGCTCCCCCTGAAGGCAGGCGAACTTCGCGTTGAAACGCGGATTCGATTTGGCTTTCAATTTGGTAGCGGGTAAATAGGGGTACGTTGTCGTTGTAGAGTTTGACCTTGGTCAGGTATTGGGGCATGACTTGACGCATGAAGTCCATGGCTTCTGCGTAAATTTCTTCGTCATCAACGAGAATTTCGTTAATGTCTTCGCGGAAGTAGTCACGAATGGCACGAATAATGACGTTGCTTTCTTGGTAGATGAGGAACGGCGCGCTACGGTCGCGGGAGGATTCTTCTATGGCGTGCCATAGACCGAGTAGATATTCTAAGTCCCATTTGAGTTCTTCGGCGGTTTTGCCCATGCCTGCGGTGCGTAAAATTACGCCCATGCCGTCGGGTATGTCTAATGTGCTGAGTACTTCGCGGGCTTCGCTGCGGTCATCGCCTTCTATGCGTCGAGAAACGCCACCCGCTCGGGGGTTATTGGGCATTAAGACGACGTAGCGACCTGCAAGGCTGATAAATGTGGTGAGTGCCGCGCCTTTGTTGCCCCGTTCTTCTTTGTCAACTTGAACGATGAGTTCTTGCCCTTCTTTTAGCAATTCTTTGATATTGCCACGTACAGGGATGGGTTGAGGGGCGATGGTTTGAATGTCGTCGTCGTTATATTCGTCGCCGTCTAGGGTGTCTTCAGGCAGGGGGGCGTAAGTAACAGGAATTTGGAAGTAACTGCGGGAAATGTCTTTGAGGGGTAAAAACCCGTGTCTGTCTGCGCCGTAGTCAACAAAGGCGGCTTCTAAGCTGGGTTCTATGCGAGTGATACGACCTTTATAAATATTGGATTTGGTTTGTTTGCGTGCGGCGGTTTCGATGTCGAAGTTGTATAACCGCTGTCCATCGACCATTGCTACACGCAACTCTTCTGGCTGGGTTGCGTTGATTAATATTCTCTTCACGGTTGTGTCCCTAAAAAGTAACAACGCTCAACCCCTTCGGTGTGCGAGTCAGCATCATTGAGTGTCTGGGGATGTGTTTCCCTCTCAGTGTGCGAGCAAGCCTTCTTCACGGAAGGCGGGAGCGTAATACTATGGATTATTAAGTAGTTACCAATCCAGTGTCCTGCTGGATGGCGTGGTGAGTGCGTTGTATTGTGTGTAACGTGAGCGGGTGAGCGTAAGCGGTGTACGTTAGACCCACAGGATTAGAAGGGAATAACAGCGATAGTTAAAATATTTCGGTTTTCGGTGTAACGTGTTTGGGTTAGTTGACACATTAACTTTTTGATGACCATCATTTTACCCACCTTGTTCCATGCTTTTGGCAATTAAGTGGTAATGGGTTCTCTTGTCGCTGTTGATTCGTTTTAATTGGGTTGTTAACAGCGTGAAATTCGCACTACTCACGTTACTTGTCCGTTTCACAATTTGTTTTTAGGTGAAGCGGATGCCGTCTTGTTGCACTCTCTGTTGTTCAGCGTCTTTTGGCACTTAGTGATAAAACAGATTGATTAGGTTCAAACGGCAGTCAGTTCGCGCTTGTAAAATATCTGAAACAACATGCTAAATATAACAGTGTTAGGCATGTCCATCAAACAGGTTATTCTCTTTATTTTTATAAAATTTTCTTGGCTATGAAATAAACTTGATAATCGTCAAGTGAATAGTAAAAAAATAATTTGTTTAGGATAATGTGAAATTCTCTTTTTTTAAGGCATAAGTAATGAGTAATCAGGGGAGAGTTGTGGGGGATTTGTCTGAGATAAACCCTTTTTTTCCGAGCATTAATTGTTAGGAGTTGTTGGCTTTTTTTTAGTATTAAAACAAGAGATTCACGTTATAGGATTTTAGTTTATGTCCTTTTTCTTTTGTGGTGTGTTTATAAAGTATTGGAAAGGGGTGAAAGGGATGTTTTTTAAAAATCAGAGATTGTTTTAATAGAAGGTATTTAAACCAAGGTTTTTTGGGGTTTATTCATGTGATGGGTCTGATTATTTTCTTTTTATTTTAGATGATTATAAAATTTTTATTCCTGTTTAAGTGAGCGTGTTTAGGTCGTCAGTCGTTCATGTCAATATCTTGTGCGTGGCTTCAGTCTGTTATCGTCCCTTGCTTGGTAGTGGGGTATGGTAAAATACGTTTTATCGGTTAAGTCATGGCATAATATTCAGATCACATTGGTGGTTGATGAGTGATGCATAAATTAGCAAATTGATGAAAGGTATTTATCGGTTGTGAAAACAAGTGAAACGGGCATAAACCCTATTTTATTGGTGGCAGGCGGAACAGGCGGGCATGTTTTCCCTGCATTAGCGATTGCAGAGAAATTACGTGAACAGCAGGTTTCTGTGCGTTGGATTGGAACACGTAAGGGCTTAGAGGCGAGAATCGTGCCGCAAGCAGGCATTGATATCGATTATATCGATGTCAGTGGTTTGCGGGGCAAAGGGCTTACCCGTTTATTAACTGCGCCGTTTCAGTTGACAAAGGCTTTATGGCAATCGTTACGTATCATGCGCCAACATCGTCCTGTTGCTGTGGTTGGTATGGGGGGATTTGTGACAGGACCTGCGGCGGTTGCTGCGTGGTTATTGCGTATTCCTGTTTTAATCCATGAGCAAAATGCCATTGCAGGGCTGACAAATCGGTTATTGGTGCGAATTGCTTCTTGCGTAATGGAGGCATTTCCTTATACGTTTCCTGCTCCTGTGCGTGCAGTGACAACGGGGAATCCGTTGCGAGCCTCTATTTTAGAGTTAGCAAAGATAGAGCAGGAATTCGCACCGCCTGTTTTGTCGCCTGTGCGTATTTTAGTCGTTGGTGGCAGTTTGGGCGCGAAAGCCTTAAATGAAATTGTGCCTCAGGCTTTATTGTCGCTTTCGGGTGAAATTAATGTATGGCATCAAACAGGGGAAGCGCATTTTGAAGCCACGCGCAATGCTTATGCAACGGCTAAATTTGATGCAATTGTTGACCCGTTTATCACAAATATGTCAGCCGCTTACCAGTGGGCTGATTTAGTCATTTGTCGCGCTGGGGCTTTAACCGTGTGTGAGTTAGCGCAGGCAGGCAAAGCCAGTATTTTAATTCCCTATCCTCATGCAGTTGACGACCATCAAACTGCTAATGCACGTTTTCTAACCAATCAAAATGCTGCGATTTTAGTTCCACAAAGTGTACTTAATGTGTCTGAATTAACCGATTTAGTACAATCTTTGATTAATAATCCAACCCGTTTAATAGAAATGTCCGCTAAAGCGCGACAATTAGCCCGTCCTAGTGCGGTCGATGATATTTCTCAGTTAATTTTACAATGGGCGTTGCCCACGATTTCCAACGTAAGACATAAGGATTCTGTATGAAAATGACCCACCATCCTGTCAATTTACCGAAACGTGGACGACGCATTCATTTTGTTGGGATTGGAGGGGCTGGCATGTGTGGCATTGCAGAGGTGATGCATCACATCGGCTATGCTGTGTCAGGGTCTGATTTACATAAAAGTACGACAACACGTCATTTAAGCAGTTTAGGCATTAAAGTGTATTGTGGACATGATGCCAGTAATATCTTTGGTTGTGATGTCGTGGTGATTTCTAGCGCGGTGAAAGCGGATAATCCTGAGGTTGTCGCCGCGCGCGAGCAACATATTCCCGTGATTCCACGCGCGGAAATGTTGGGCGAACTCATGCGTTTTCGTCAAGGCATTGCGATTGCGGGCACACACGGCAAAACCACGACAACCAGTTTAATCACGAGCTTATTGGCTGAGGGAAATTTAGATCCGACTTTTGTCATTGGCGGTAAGTTAAACAGTGCAGGACGACACGCGAATTTAGGCGCGGGTGAATACTTAGTCGCGGAAGCTGATGAAAGTGATGCGTCTTTTTTATATCTCAAGCCAATTATGGCGGTTGTGACTAATATCGATGCTGACCATTTAGAAACGTATGGTCATGATTTTGGCGAATTGCAACAAACTTTTGTTAAATTTTTGCAACAACTGCCATTTTATGGACTTGCCGTTGTCTGCATCGACGACCCTGTCATTAATCAACTGTTGCCCCAGCTCACTAAGCCTTTATTGACTTATGGTACGGCTGAAACAGCAGAGATTCGCGCGGTGCAAATTCAACAAGTCCGTGATAAAACTCATTTTCAAGTCTGGCGGGATAACAGTTATTGGATGGATGTGACGTTGAATCTAGCTGGCACGCACAATGTGCGAAATGCGCTTGCCGCAATTGCGATTGCGCATGAGGCAGGGGTGAGTGATAGCGCAATTCAACGCGGTTTAAAACAATTTAGTGGTATTGGGCGACGTTTCCAAACGCAACATTTACAAACGACGCAAGGCGATATCATGTTGATTGATGATTATGGACATCATCCGCGTGAAATCGAGGCAGTCTTTCAAGCAATTCGTGCAGGCTGGTCAGAAAGACGCTTAGTCGTTGTTTTTCAACCGCATCGCTATACCCGCACTCGTGATTTATTTCAAGAGTTTGTCAATGTCTTAGCGGGGGTTGATGTCTTACTGTTATTAGATGTTTATGCGGCTGGCGAAGCAAGAATTGAAGGAGCAGATGGGCAAGCCTTATGCCACGCACTACAGCAAACTGGCAAACTTACCCCTATTTTTCTCAGCCATGCTGATGAGTTGGTCAAGTTATTGCCTACCCTCTTACAAGACCAAGATATTTTATTAACATTAGGCGCGGGCAATATTGGTGCGATTTCTGCCAGCTTACCTGCCCAGCTTTCTGTGATACCCCTCATGGTCAGTGAATAATTGATTGAAAACACACATGGTTTATATTTTTCTCTTGCAATCGTGGTGAATCAAGTATGACAGTGATTATTGGGCATAATCCCAATTTTGTGCCGTTTAACGGACGGGGAACATTACGCCATAACGAACCGCTTTCTAAACATACCTCATGGCGCATTGGTGGTCCCGCAGAATGGTTTTATGAACCAACGGATTTAGAAGACCTTGCGCAACTGATTCCGCAAATTCCTGACAATATGCCCATGATGTGGATGGGGTTAGGCAGTAATTTACTGGTTCGTGATGGGGGCGTGCGGGGGATGGTTATCCTAACAGCGGGCTTGTTGGATGACATGATTTTTTTAGATGAATATACCTTGCGTGTAGAAGCGGGAGTCAGTTGTGCCAAAGTTGCCCGTTTTGCGGTTAATGCAGGATTAACAGGGGCTGAGTTTTTAGCGGGTATTCCTGGCACGATGGGCGGGGCATTAGCCATGAATGCGGGCGCGTGGGGTAGTGAAACATGGGCAATTGTGCAAGGTGTCGAAACCATGAATCGACAGGGTCAACATCAACGCCGTTCTGTCACTGATTATGAAGTGCGTTATCGTCATGTCAAAGGGCCCGACAATGAATGGTTTGTTGCCGCTGTTTTAAAATTATTGCCATCAACGATTGAAGAAGGGCAGGAAAAAATCAAAGCCTTACTCCGTCAACGTGGGGAAAGTCAACCGATGGGGTTGCCAAGCTGTGGCTCTGTATTTCGCAATCCTGCGAATGATTATGCAGCGCGTTTAATTGAAAAAGCAGGCTGGAAAGGGCGTGGCGTTGGTGGGGCTTATGTGTCAGAAAAACACGCTAATTTTATTATTAATCAAAAAGCAGCAACTGCGGCAGATGTTGAGGCATTGATTGAACAAATTATTCTTTCGGTGGAACAGCAAAGCGGTGTGCGTTTAATTCCTGAAGTGCGTATTGTTGGAGAATATGCCACGACTAAGCCTTTTATGAGTGAAACACCCTCATCATAGAGCTATAAATTCGTTTAAAATCATCTGATTGTTATTGCAAAAATAGCTGTAACTTTGTGATTCAATCAGCGGATATAACATAAAATTCATTCAATTTACTGAGTCTTAAAAACACAATGAATGTGAATACAGCACAGTGGGGCAAAGTTGCGGTTTTAATGGGGGGGACATCCGCAGAACGTGAAGTGTCCTTAAAAAGCGGACGAGCCATTTTAAATGCTTTATTAAATCAGGGAATTGATGCAATTGGCATTGATACAGGAACAGGTAATTTATTAGAAAAATTAACCGAAACGATTATTGATCGTGTGTTTATTGCCCTACATGGACGCGGTGGGGAGGATGGCACAATACAAGGCTTTTTAGACCGTTTGGGAATTCCCTATACAGGCAGTGGTGTTTTAGGCTCTGCCCTCGCAATGGATAAATATCGCACTAAGTTAGTATGGCAAGGTGCTGATTTACCAACCCCGCCTTATGTGTTACTCACAGAAAAAACAGATTTATCTGCGGTTGCTGAACGCTTAGGCTTTCCTTTAATGGTAAAGCCTGCAAGCGAAGGCTCTAGCGTGGGAATGAGTAAGGTAACGTCTGTTGTGGAAATGCAACAAGCGTGGCAATTAGCACGGCAATTTGATCAAGTGGTTATCGCTGAAAAATACATTAGTGGTGTAGAATATACAGCCAGCATTGTACAAAACCAAGCATTACCACTGATACGCTTAGAAACACCCCGCGTATTTTATGATTACGAAGCAAAATATAGTGATAACACACAAACCCGTTATATTTGCCCCTCAGGACTTGCCCCCGACCAAGAGCAAGCTCTGCAACAATTAGCCTTGCAAGCCTTTCAAATTATCGGCGCGACGGGGTGGGGACGGGTTGATTTAATGTGTGATGCAACAGGGAAAGCATGGTTATTAGAAGTAAATACTGTACCAGGTATGACAGATCATAGTCTTGTTCCTATGGCTGCCAATGCTGTTGGCATCGACTTTGAGCATTTAGTGTTACAAATCTTAGCAAGCACATGAAAAAAACTTTGTCTGTACGCGGTAGGCGCACAGAACGCTCAGTGACTAAACGGCATAAACAAGCCCGACGCACAGCGACGACTATCACTATTCCCAGTTTGCAACCGCTCCTTGATTATTTACAACAAGGGGGCAACCTTGTCATTCAAGGAATTGATATTGTTAGCCCTTATTTGCTGAACTATTGGAAAAATATTTTATTTATTCTCTTTATCATAGGTATTCTGTTGGGGAGCGTGTTTTGGTTACAAAATCCGCACAATATGCCTATTCGCACGGTCACGATTGAAGGTAATCAGCGCGTTAGTACACAGAGCATCCGTGAAGCGGTCGCGCCCTATGTGACAGGTGGACTCTGGCAAGTCAATGAATCTGCTATTCAAACAGCATTAATGCAGATTGCATGGATAGCTACCGTACAGATTGAACCGCAATGGATGGATACCTTATTGATTAAAATAGAAGAGCATCAAGCTGTTGGTTATTGGCAAGATGTTGATAATGTAGAAAACCCTACCGCAAAAGGTTATGTCCGTTTAGTCAGTGACAAGGGACTTGTATTTGATGTTCCAGAACAACCGTTGAATCTACCTCAATTACAAAGTGCTGCAGATAATACGCAAGAAGCGGTTGAACTCTATCGTATGGCAAATGCCCAGCTACAAGCTAAAAACCTAGAGATTAAGGCATTTGGCTGTAACCAACGTTATGCGTGGTATATTATCCTTAATAATGGCATCAAATTATTGCTAGGGCGGGGCGGTAATATGTCTCGTTTACAGCATTTTTTAGCAATTTACGATAAATTAACGACCCAGTTTCCACTTTGTTCAACAGGTTCAGCCTCCAAAAAAAGCAAGAAACCCCCAACAACTTGTCAACCAGCAATCAGTAAAAACGTGAAACTCATTGCAGATTTACGTTATACCAACGGCGTTGCAGTACGCTTGGCTCAGTAGAGCGAGGAATAAAATGGCAAAAGATAAAAACTTAATCGTAGGTTTAGATATTGGCACTTCTAAAGTAGTTGCCATTGTTGGAGAGGTTTCCCCAGAAAGTAATGAAGTGGAAATTATCGGCATTGGACAACATCCTTCACGGGGATTAAAAAAAGGAGTCGTCGTCAATATTGAATCTACGGTGCATTCTATTCAGCGCGCCGTTGAAGAAGCAGAATTGATGTCAGGCTGTGAAATTCATTCCGTTTTTACAGGAATTTCAGGCAGTCACATTCGCAGTATGAATTCTCATGGGATTGTGGCTATTCGTGATAAAGAAGTCACACAAGACGATATTGATCGGGTTTTAGATGCTGCTAGAGCCGTTGCAATTCCTGCCGACCAAAAAATTATTCATGTTCTCCCACAAGAATTTGTCATTGATAATCAAGAAGGTGTCCGTGAACCGATTGGTATGTCTGGGGTGCGTTTAGAAGCAAAAGTGCATTTAGTCTCTGGCGCGGTCAGTGCCGCACAAAATATCGTCCGCTGCGTCCGTTTATGTGGTTTAGAAGTAGATGACATCATCTTGCAACAACTGGCTTCTAGTGAAGCCGTATTGACAGAAGATGAAAAAGATTTAGGCGTTTGTCTTGTCGATGTTGGTGGCGGTACAACCGATATTGCCATTTTTATCGAAGGGGCTATCCGTTACACCGCAGTGATTCCCATTGCAGGCGACCAAGTAACCAATGATATTGCTGTTGCCATGCGCACGCCCACTCAATACGCCGAAGAAATTAAAATTAAATATGCTTGTGCCTTAGCCAATCTTGCCAACGCCGATGAAATGATTGAAGTTCCCAGCGTTGGCGCACGTCCCCCGCGCTATTTAGCCCGCCAAACCCTCGCCGATGTGGTAGAACCCCGTTATGAAGAATTATTTACCCTTGTTCAGTCGGTTTTACGGCGTAGTGGTTATGAAGATTTAATTGCAGCTGGTTTAGTCATTACAGGCGGTAGTGCCAAAATGGATGGCGTGGTTGAATTAGCCGAAGAAGTTTTCCATATGCCTGTTCGGATTGGTTATCCGCGTTATGTTTCAGGGCTGGTGGATGTCGTGCGTAATCCCATGCACGCAACAGGTGTCGGATTGTTACTTTTCGGACATCATCATCGTCATGAACGCTTATCGGATATCACCCACAATCAGGGAGGATTTAAAACCATGTTCACGCGGATGAAAAACTGGTTTCAAGGTAATTTCTAAAAAATATCAAACAGCTAGCAATATAATAGAGCTTTGGTATTCATCATCAATTTTTGTATAAAACAAGCAAGATACCCTTAAGTAAGGCGGAATGGCATAATTTCTGCGATAGCACACATAAGAAAAAAATCTGCCACCCGCACAGAATATCTTGCTATAAAGCTATAATTCGGATTAGATTAAAAAGATTCTAAACAGTTATTATGACCATGCGCTTGCGCATAGGAGGTTTTTATTGTGTTTGAATTAATGGATACTTTTAGCCAAAACGCTGTGATTAAAGTCATCGGCGTTGGTGGTGGTGGTGGCAATGCTGTTGAACATATGCTCTCAGGCAACATCGAAGGGGTTGAATTTATTTGCGCCAATACAGACGCGCAAGCCCTACGTAACTCCTCCGCCCGCACGGTTTTACAATTAGGCACAGATGTCACTAAAGGTTTAGGTGCAGGTGCAAATCCTGAAGTAGGTCAACAATCCGCGTTAGAAGATAGGGAACGCATCATGGCAGTGCTAGAAGGTACTGACATGGTTTTCATTACTGCGGGGATGGGGGGCGGTACAGGTACAGGGGCTGCTCCTGTTGTTGCACAAGTTGCTAAAGAGTTAGGGGTATTAACCGTTGCCGTTGTGACTCGCCCCTTCCCTTTCGAAGGTAAAAAACGGTCTTCCATTGCGGAACAAGGTTTAAAAGATTTAGCCCAACATGTCGACTCCTTAATTGTCATTCCCAATGAAAAACTCTTAAGCGTTTTAGGCAAAGATGCCAGCTTATTAGAAGCGTTTAAGGCAGCAAATAATGTTCTTTATAGTGCGGTTCAAGGGATTTCTGAACTCATTACCCGTCCTGGTTTAATCAACGTTGACTTTGCAGACGTAAAAACCGTTATGCAAGAAATGGGGATGGCAATGATGGGAACAGGGAAAGCAAAAGGTGAAGGTCGGGCACGCAAAGCTGCAATGGAAGCAATCTCCAGCCCCTTATTAGAAGATATCGACCTTTCTGGTGCACGCGGTATTCTCGTCAATATGACCGCAGGTTTAGACTTAACCATCGGCGAATTTGAAGAAATGGGCGATGTGATTGAAGAATTTGCCTCTGAAAATGCGACCGTTGTTGTCGGTACTGTTTTAGACCCAGAGATTAAAGAAGAATTACGTGTAACTGTGATTGCGACAGGGGTAAGCCAACAAAATAGCGGCGTACATTTTGCCGCAAATCGTCAGGCTCAAGCCGAAACTCGCACCTCAGCCACGAATGTCAAAACCTTACCGTTCACTAATAGCAAGAGTATTCCCGCCGAGCGCGAACGCTCCAATGAACGTGTTGCTAACAAAATGGATGATTACAAAGACTATGACAAGTCTCCCCTCGTTCGCCGACAAGTCGATGGTCACGAAAAAAGTTTAGAACATGCAGATAATAACCATCCTAGCGAAACCTATTTAGATATCCCCGCGTTCTTACGTCGACAAGCGGACTAAGTCAACCGATTCGGTGGCATAATACTGTTTAGTATGTTTATTAAAACGAGAGGGACAGTGATACAAGCCAAATGGCATCAACTTGTCCCTGCTTGTTTTTTTAATGCCTAGCGTTTATTTATGACTAAGCGTAATATATTGACAGACAGTCAATTAAGGTTTTTGTTGCAATGCAACAAAAAGGCATACCGTTTTTGACATGAATATGCTAAGGTGCATTTCAATTATTTTCTATTTGTACGATTCGCCTTATCTCACTTCAATGAATCAGTATTGTTTTACAGTTTGGTATAAAAATTTCATACTGGCTTAATAGTGAATAAAATATCATTTACATATTTTAAGCAATTAGTTAATTACCTTAAATAATTAAGTAGTTAAAGTTATCGTGATGGTTAGTTATTGGCTACTTGTGTTCTTGTGGAGATATAAAAAACAATGATAAAGCAACGCACCTTGAAGAATGTGATTCGAGCCACGGGGGTTGGCTTGCACACAGGTGAAAAGGTCTTTCTTACCCTACGCCCTGCTGCGCCGAATACGGGTATTGTTTTTCGACGTACAGATATATCTCCGCCTGTTGATATTGTTGCACATGCGGAACGTGTTGGAGATACCCGCCTCTCGACAACGCTCATTCATGGCACTACAAAAGTTTCAACTGTTGAACATCTCTTATCGGCATTTGCAGGTTTAGGTATTGACAATGCATATGTCGACATCAGCGCGCCTGAAGTACCTATTATGGACGGAAGTGCAGGACCTTTTGTATTTTTAATCCAATCAGCGGGTATTGAAGAACAAAACGCAGCCAAGCGTTATATTCGGATTAAACGCAAAGTACAGGTTCAACAAGGGGATAAATGGGCAAAGTTTGAACCTTTTGACGGCTTTAAAGTGAGTTTTCGCATTGCATTTGATCACCCCGTCTTTAAGCGGACACGCCAATATGCCGAAATGGATTTTGCAAAAACCTCTTTTGTAAAAGAAATCAGTCGTGCCCGTACCTTTGGTTTTATGCACGAAATTGAATTGTTGCGCGAAAATAAATTGGCACTGGGTGGCAGCTTAGACAATGCGATTGTGGTTGATGACTATCGAATTTTAAATGAAGATGGGTTGCGTTACGACGATGAATTTGTCCGTCACAAAATTTTAGATGTTTTAGGGGATATTTACTTATTAGGGCATGGATTAATCGGTGCATTTAGCGGCTATAAATCGGGTCATGAATTAAATAATTTATTGCTTAGAACATTGCTTGCCGATGAAAAAGCTTGGGAATTAGTGACTTTTGATGATGAGCAGGCGCGTTCTTTGCCTGTTGGTTGCCTTCAACCCTTATCTGTATGACGCGCTAACCGTAATAAAACCGTCCGTAATCCTTGATCTTTTAAACTATGGGCTACATTTTGCAGAAGCATCGCCGTTTCCGTTGATAAATGGGGACGGCGTTTAATCAGTGAGGCAGGTGAGGGAGTTATCACCTCTCGATTGACCGAGCGCACTTTAATGTCTAGCTTTTGAATTCGTAGCCCTTGTAAGTAAGGATCAGTCAATCCACGCTGTAAAATCTCATCACTTAAATAGCGCAACCGCGTTGCATAGGGTGCGTTGTCTGCCCAAATAATTAAGCGATGATCGCGAACATTTACCACCCTGCAATGACTACGCAATGCTAAGGGTAAATATGCCTTAAACGCTCGATCTATTTGTTGCAATGCAGTACAACGTTCAATCAGTGTATGCACAAGATGATGTGATTGTTGCAAAATTTGTGAAACGCTTTTCATAACTAATCAATGCGAAAAAGTGATATTGATATGCATCATTCTAGCTGATTTCTGCTAAGCATACTGCTTTTTATCAATCATGCCTCTCCCTACTGCTTGATTTCTTAATAAAGAGAAGGATAATTGCGCTTTTTTTGTCAGCAATAAGCCTATTACGGTAAACTATGCAGATTAAACACGCGATTTATGTGTTGGATGTTGCATAACTGATACATCTAAAACGGTTTTTTAGTTGCTTGCTTATAAACAACATGAAACTTTTCCGCTTTTCAGCCCCAATTTAACAGATATTAACAACCCATGTTAGGAAACCTGCTAAAAAAAATCTTCGGTAGCCGTAATGAACGGCTGGTCAAACGCATGATGAAGACAGTAGAGCAAATTAACGCGCTCGAGTCTGATATCAGTCGCTTAAGTGATGATGAACTCCGTCACAAAACCGTGGAGTTTCGGGAACGATTAGCAAAGGGAGCGACTTTAGATGATTTGCTGCCTGAAGCATTCGCCGTCGTTCGTGAAACGGGTAAGCGTGTTCTTAACATGCGCCACTTTGATGTGCAGTTAATCGGTGGGATGGTCTTACATCACGGCAAAATCGCAGAAATGCGCACAGGGGAAGGTAAGACCCTCATGGCGACTTTGCCTGCCTATTTAAATGCCTTATCAGGTTTAGGCGTGCATATCGTAACGGTTAACGATTATTTGGCTCGGCGCGACGCGGAATGGATGGGGCGAATTTATCGCTTTTTAGGCATGAGCGTTGGTGTCATTGTGCCAAATATGGCACCTGAAGAAAAACGTGAAGCTTATACCGCAGATATTACTTACGGCACGAATAACGAATTTGGTTTTGATTACTTACGCGACAATATGGCGTTTAGCGTTGCAGACAGAATGCAACGAAAATTAAATTATGCCATCGTCGACGAAGTGGACTCGATTTTAATTGACGAAGCGCGTACCCCGTTGATTATTTCAGGGCCAACCGACGATAATTCAGAGTTATATCAACATATTAATCGAATAGTTCCCCAGCTAAAACCTCAAGCCCGTGAACCGCACAAAGATGATGAGGAAGAAATTCCAGGGGATTACTACGTTGATGAAAAAGCCAAACAAGTTTTAATCAGTGATGAAGGGCATCAACATATTGAAGAATTATTGATGCGTGAAGGCTTATTAAGTGAAGGAGAAAGCCTTTACGACTCCGCTAACATCAGCAAAATGCACCATGTCCATGCTGCCTTACGCGCGCATACCTTATTCCAACGTAATGTTGATTACATCGTCAAAGATGGGCAAATCATCATTGTGGACGAATTTACAGGGCGCACGATGCCTGGTCGGCGTTGGTCAGAAGGCTTACATCAAGCGGTAGAAGCCAAAGAAGGCGTACCTGTTCAAAACGAAAACCAGACATTAGCGTCTATCACGTTCCAAAACCTATTCCGTTTATACAAAAAACTCTCAGGGATGACAGGGACAGCAGACACAGAAGCCTATGAGTTTCAACAAATCTATGGATTAGAGGTTGTCGTTATTCCCACCCATCGTCCGATGGTTCGGAAAGACATGGGCGACTTGGTGTATTTGACCAAACAAGAAAAATACAAAGCCATTCTTACTGATATTCAGGACTGTCAAAAACGCGGACAGCCCGTCTTAGTTGGGACTGCTTCTATCGAAAGTTCTGAAACCCTTTCTCAATTTTTAACGCAAGAAGGGATTCAACACCAAGTTTTAAATGCGAAATACCACGAGCAAGAAGCCTATATTATTGCCCAAGCGGGGCGAGTTGGTGCAGTAACTATCGCAACCAATATGGCAGGGCGCGGAACGGACATTATTCTCGGCGGTAACGTTGAAATTGAAATCCAGAAATTACGGGCAGAAGGCTTGTCTGAAGAAGAATTACAAGCGAAAGAAGTTGAATTACGAACTGCATGGAAAACCCAACATCAAGCCGTGTTAGACAGTGGTGGTCTGCATATTATTGGTACAGAACGCCATGAATCCCGCCGTATCGATAACCAATTACGCGGTCGTTCAGGACGACAAGGGGATAATGGCTCTAGCCGCTTCTATTTATCTTTAGAAGACAATTTAATGCGGATTTTTGCCTCTGACCGTATCACAGGACTGATGCAAAAGCTTGGCATGGAAGCTGGTGAGGCTATCGAACATCCATGGGTGAGTAAAGCCATTGAAAATGCGCAACGAAAAGTAGAAGGACGTAACTTCGATATTCGTAAACAATTGTTAGAATATGATGATGTGGCAAACGACCAGCGGAAAGTGGTTTACGAACAACGTAATGAACTGATGGAAAGCGAAAATGTTTACGATACCATCCGCGCTATTCGCCTAGACGTACTTAACGAGATTATTGACACCTATATTCCGCCTCAAAGCTTGGATGAACAGTGGAATGTTGAAGGCTTAGAAAAAGCCATAGAAGAAACTTTTGGTGCGCAATTACCAATTCGTCAATGGCTGGATGAAGACCATGAATTACATGAAGCCAGTTTGCGCCAAAAAATTGCGGACCAGTTAGAAGCACGGTATTTAGAAAAAGAACAGCTTGCTGGTGCAGAAGTTCTACGCCATTTTGAAAAAGCAGTGATGTTACAACTCTTAGATTCTCAATGGAAAGAACATTTAGCCGCAATGGATTATCTCCGTCAAGGGATTCATTTACGCGGTTACGCACAAAAAAATCCTAAACAGGAATATAAACGCGAAGCCTTCGAAATGTTTTCCAAACTCTTGGAACGCTTTAAACAAGAAGTAGTTGGCATGGTTTCTAAAGTGCATATTCGCACACAAGCAGAAGTGGATGCTGTGGAAGAAGAACGCCGTAAACAAGCGGCTGCATTGGCATCAATGCAATTCCAACATGCACAAGTTGATGGCTTAACAAATGAACTTACTGAAGTTGCAAGCCCAGCTGAAGAAGCCACCGAAAACAAAGAGCAAGCCTCGCATACCCCTTATGTGCGCCAAGTTCCCAAAGTGGGGCGTAATGAACCATGTCCTTGTGGTTCAGGCAAAAAATATAAACAATGTCACGGTAAATTAGATTAATCTGAGCGAGAGATGCAAACCATTTGTTTGCATCTCTCCTTGTCTATTTGTTCACATCCGTAGTACACATCTACCTCATCTTGTCACATGCTGTTCTTACACTAATACAGCAAAGACCTAAAGATGAGCTATCCCACTTTTGGCTTTCTTTCACCCACACTGGCACGGATATTATGGCTGTCAATTTTCCTCCTTTTCCTGTTTTACACCCTGTCAAAGGCATTAAACTAGGCACTGCATTGGCAAAAATAAAACCCACTGCAACCCGTGACGACATCACTTTATTAGAATTAGCGCCAACCAGCACTTGCGCGACAGTTTTTACCCGTAATGCCTTTTGTGCAGCCCCCGTTACCCTTGCACGCCAACATCTAAAGCAAACCATGCCGCGTTACTTACTCATCAATGCGGGCAATGCCAATGCGGGTACAGGTGAACAAGGACTACAAGATGCATTAGCAACTTGCACAACCTTAGCGACACTCACTCATACCACACCAAATACCATACTGCCCTTTTCTACAGGCGTGATAGGGCAACCGTTACCTGTGGAAAAATTCCGTACCGCGTTACCATTAGCATTACAAACCTTACAAGAAACAGGCTGGCAACAAGCGGCTAATGCCATCATGACCACAGACACCTTGCCAAAAGGTGCGTCCGTGCAAGCAACGCTGCAAGGTCAAACGGTGACGATTACAGGAATTGCCAAAGGCGCAGGGATGATTCGCCCTGATATGGCGACCATGTTGGCATTTATCGCAACCGATGCACAAATACCGCCGACTGTTTTACAAGCCGCCTTAGATATCGCGGTTAATCAAAGTTTTAATCGGATTAGTATTGATGGGGATACATCTACAAATGACGCTTGTGTCTTAGTGGCAAGCGGGCAAAGTGCAATAGGGATTGAGAGTGTAGAACATGCCGATTTCCCCAACTTTGTGCAATTATTAACACAAGTTTGCCAACAATTAGCGCAAATGATTGTCCGCGATGGCGAAGGTGCGACTAAATTTATTAGCATTCAAGTTGAACAAGGGGCAACAGCCCAAGAATGTTTAGCGGTTGCTTATACCATTGCACATTCACCCCTTGTTAAAACAGCGTTTTTTGCCAGTGATGCCAATTGGGGGCGAATTTTAGCCGCCGTAGGACGTGCAGGCTTATCCCAATTAGTTTTAGAAAATATTGTGATTTATTTAGGTGATGTCTGCATTGTCCAACAAGGTGGACGTGCGAATGATTACACTGAAGAGCGTGGACAAGCGGTAATGGCAGAAAGCGATATTACCATTCGCGTGTTATTAGGACGTGGGCAAGCACAGGAAACTGTCTGGACGTGTGATTTTTCTTATGATTACGTGAAAATTAATGCAGAATATCGGACTTAGATAACGCGAGTACGGCGAGTTTCTTTTAAAAAGACAACAGCTTGAATGTTGTAGGGTGGAATAGCGAAGCGTATTCCACCTTGAAATTCTGCAAAAATTGAGCAAAAACAGATTATAAATCGTATGGTGGAATACGCTTTGCTATTCCACCCTACATTTTTTAGTTGAAAAATTCTAAACGGTTTTCGCCACTCGCCGAACTAGCGTTAGATAAGCGAAAAAATTGCGCGTAGTGTCATGTGTGGCATTACGCCCATTGAGTCAGCATTATGGCTTATCGGAAAAAAAATCAGATTCAATTTTACCCGTTAAAGGATTCACCGTGATTTTTGCCTTCATACCTTCATACTCTAAAATGATTTCTCCGCCACTACTTCCCCCTTCAGGATAAAACACAATTTCATACACGGATTTATCTTTTGTGGTAATCTCCCCGCCCCACTGCAATGTTGCACCACGACTAACCCAATTATTCACACTGGGTGTTTTATCTATATCTTCCGTTTCTTTTCCTTCATAAAATTTCACAACCTTAGAAGTCCCTTCAATAATTGCAGAACGTCGTGCGTAATTTAAAGCGGCAATCGCTTCACGAAGTTGAGCCTGAAACAAGGTTGACTTACCTGAATTTAAATGAGGAATTACAATTGCTGCAGCAAGGGCAATAATTGCCATAACTAATAGAATTTCAAATAAGGTAAATCCATATTGACTGGTAAAACGAGAGGGTTTTAACATAACTTATTAATAATATTTGATATTAGCTAAAAATTTTGTTTACATGAAACGAGTGTTTTTTGTAAATTTTGAACAACTTGTTTTCTTTAATTTATAATTAATTAATAAGTGATTAACTAAAAACTATAGCTAATCCGCAATGTTTAGCATAAATCTTGCCCATCTGATAAACTGGCACACAGTATAAATCAGATAAATGTGTTAATGACATTTTAAAACTTGTTTATTTTTTCTTATCTGCCTTCGAGTTCATTCAGTTATGACGATGCGCGATTACTACCAAATTTTAGAAATTACCCCTGATGCAGATCAGGAAGAAATTAAACGGGCTTATCGACGGCTCGCACAAAAATATCATCCAGACCGTAGTCCAGAAGCAAATGCCGCACAATGTTTTCAGACGATTCAAGAAGCTTATGATACTTTAAAAGACCCTATACAACGCATTGAGTACAACCGTACTCGTAAAGTGATTAAACCTTATAGTTTCTCATGGTTACGTAACCAATTTTATGCATGGCGACGGGCGCGAGAAAATGATTATGCATTGAAATCAGCAGAACAGCGTGTCTATGCACAAGATGATGATGATAACTCTTTTGATTATAAAGGGTTAATGATTGGTATTGGTCTGTTGTTATTTGGCGGTATTGCGGGTGCAGGAGTACATTATTTATGGGCATCTCCAACGGTATCAACAGGATTGACTGCATCGCCTGCCTTATCCTCATCATCAACTGCCGAAAAAACGACAGGCTCATCAGAATATCAGTTTGCACTCTTTTTAATTGAAAATACGAATAATTTAGACCTGATAGATACCTTAGAACGGCTCAGTCAGCAACAGCAAATCAATGTGTTTGCTGATGCACAGGTTAAAGCGGCTTTATTGCATTATTACGATAAGCAATATACGGTCACGACTCCTGAGCAAGCATTACAGATATTGACCAAATTACAAGTTAAATATCCGCAAGATAACTTAATTGCAGAGCGGCAACAGCAGTTACAGCAAATTGTTGGGGCAGCACCGACTTTAACAAGTTCTGTCAATGGGGCAAATCAATTAGATACCAAATCCCCCCCTGATTCTTCTTTACCTGTACAAGATAATCCTGCAACTCCGCCTGTTTTAGCGAATTTAGCAACGCCTTTGCCTACTGAGACAAGTCCTCCCACAGAGCGAGAGGCACACCCTACGACAGAGACAACAGCAATAACAACACCAGTTCCTGTAGAACCCATTGCAGAACCAATAAATACAGTAGAAACAGCAGATTCAGTCATTACCAATGATGCTAATAATCTCGTCACTGCACCTGTTGCAATGACAGCAATCACACAACGCTTGGCTGTTTGTCGTACACACATCAATGAACAACGTTTAACCTATGGTCAAGATAGTGCATTGAATTGTTATCGAGAAGTGCTACGAATGGATCCGCGCAATCTTGCTGCACGGCAGGGCATTGACAATTTAAAAAACAGCTTTTTATCCCGTTTTGATAGCTTGCTTGAACAACAACGTGTTGATAAAGCAAAGTCTTATATTAGAAGCCTAGAACGGATTGATCCCCGTCTGCCCATTTTGAAAGAGTTAAGATTAAAAGTGGTTGAGTTAGAAAATAAAATCCAAGCTGCCTCTGTCTTATTTTCTGAAACAGCCAATAAATGTGCAGAATTGATTCGTAAATTATCAGTTGGCTTAAATCTAGCCCCTCATGAAGATGTTTATTTTAAAGAAAATTGTCATTAGACCGAGGACTGAATGATGCAAGTTTCTTCTATGACGTATATTCGTCTGTTAAGCCTGTGTTTTTTTCTCGCAGGATGTCAAACCCTTCCAAAACCACCACAGCAAGTAGTTGATTATCCAATCAGTTTTGAAGCGGCCGTGACCGCAGTAACACATCAATTATTAGGCACACTTGCAAAACAGCAGGCAGGGAATCAGCTCATCATCGTGCTTGACCCTTTTGTCGATGCAAATAGTGGTGATGTTTTGGAGATAAGCCGTAGTATTGAAGAAGACATGATTGCGGAAGGGAAAAAATATTATCCCAGCTATATTTTAGACCGCCTCACACCTGCTTTATTACGGCGTGCGCAGTATGTTTTAAACGGCACGATTAATTTACGTGATTATCAGTTGAGCACAGAAAGCGCAACAGATAAGTATTATCAGTTGTCTGCAAGTTTGGTGGATTTAAAAACAGGTGTTGTTATTGCCCACGCAATGAGTTGGATTGCAGATGCTGATTTAAATTACGTCAGAACGCCGTTGTATCGGAATAGCCCCACTTTTTTTAAAGATAAACGGGTACAAAGCCAAATCGAAACAGCAGAAACCCATGAGGGTAAATCAGCAGATGATGAGTATTACAGCAGCTTAGATACCAATGCGTTGTTGGTAGAAGCAGAAACCGCCTATGAAAATACGAATTATACTAAAGCGCATTATTTATTTCAGAAAGCGGCAGCACGTAGTGATGGGCAAGTCATGAAAACTTATCTTGGCTTATATGAAACAACGCGCAAAACAGAAAAAGAAAATGTCGCCAATCAAGAAGCCGCATTTACAAAATTACTGGCGTTAAGCATTCAAGAAACCAATAGTTTAAATATTCGATTTTTATTTGAAGTGAATTCAATCGAATTTATTAATAACAATAGCATACGCCAACAGTATGCTGAATGGTTGCGCATGATTAGCCGTTTTTTACAGAAAAATAGTTATTGTTTTCAGGTTGTTGGGCATAGCAGTAAAACAGGAAAAGCTGACTATAATCTTAAGCTCTCTGTAGAACGGGCAGAACATGTGCGTCAATTATTAGCGGTAGAATTACCCAGTTTAGCCACACAATCAAAAGCCATTGGTAAAGGCTTTAGTGAAAATTTAGTCGGCTCTGGCACTGATGATGCGCAGGATGCAATTGATAGACGGGTTGAATTATCGATTGTGAATTGCCAAGACTTTAAAGTAACGCCCTAATCCTCCCAAAATATGCGGTATTCACGGACTATCCAGCAATACCGCGTCGCTTTACAACTCGCTTCTCTCGCTCCTATACTCAGTGACGCTTTTAATAAAAAATAAGGTAGTACGACGTAGAACAATCTATTTGCATCACCCCGACGGTTTTGCGTTACTTAACTACTCATGACAGTAAACCATCAAGAGAGCATTTTTATGTCTTACCGTATAATAACCATCGTGCCATTGCTTTTTTCTATGGGCAATGTTTACGCAAATGATTATCCAACCATTGATAAAGTGAATTATGTGTTTGAATGCATGGCATTGCATGGCGGGGAAAGTTATGAAAATATGTATCAGTGTGCCTGTACTATAGACGAAATCGCAAATAAGATGTCTTACGATGAATATACAAAAGCGGATACCTTAGCGCGTTTATTGCAAGCACGGGGCGAGCGTGCAGCAATTTTTCGTGACCCCCCCGAAGCGAAAGCGTTACGTAAAAAATTCGCAGATATCAAAACGGTGGCTGAAAAGCGTTGTTTTATCAATCAAGTTACAGCCCCCAGTCATCCGACTGCAACGTCAACGACTGAAACACCGCAACCTGCAACAATGACCGAGCCAGTCCCGACGCAACAGGCGGGTAGCAACACAAAGTAATTTATTTATCAATTTGTTATTGTCTTAATGCCTTTATGAGTGGCAAGATTAAATTGCGTGTGTGAGTTGCAATTTATGATTACTCATAAATGCTTGTTGATAGCTGTTTAACATGCCGTTCATCATTTGCGTTAATGTCCAATGTTGATTGGCATGTTGTAACGCATTTAGACAGAGTTGTTCCCGCAAACTGGGTTCTCGTAACAAGCGCATGGTATTTTCTGCAAGCGCATGTGCTGATTGTGCAGGACATAACAAGCCTGTTTTTTCATGTTCTATCATCTCTACTAATCCCCCTGTTGAGGTCGCAACAACGGCTGTTTTTGTTAGAAATGCTTGAGAAACAAGGCGTGTTTGTGCTTCTGTTGCGATAGAGGCAATGATAATAACGTCACAAATGCTTAAATAATCTTCAATATTGACGCGATATCCTAGAAAGTGGAAATGTGTTTGATACGTAGAGTGAGCAACGGCTGTTAAGACTTGTTGTTTATACGCTTGAGAGTTTTCGGTCGCTTCTCCAATTTGTAAAAAAGTGACATTAGAAAAGTGTTGCGCAATTTCTTGACAGGCTTGAACAAAAAAGAGTTGTCCCTTGTCTTCGCGTATCATCCCGATATTGGCAATAATCCAATGGTCTGTGGAAATTCCTAAACTTGCACGTAGTGCTTGGTTTTTTTCTCGTAATTGCGGATAGAAACGGGTTTCATCCACGCCTGCAATAGCAACATCAATGGCATGGATAGACTTTAAGCCAAAAGAGACTAATTGCGCCTTAATTGTCTGTGCGGTCACTATCACACGGTCATTACCATACTGCCAAATTAAACGATGTACAAAACTGTGGCGAATTGGGTTAGTGACATGACGAGAGCGTACAACAGTAATGCCTGTTAGCCACTTAATCCAACAGGCTTGATAACTGTCTTTAGAGCTGTGTGTATCAATTAATTCAATCTGTTGCACATGTAGAAAATGATATAGCTGCCATAATATCGGTAGGCTAAATGCATTATGAATGTCTAAGGGTAAGCAGGATAGCCCGTAACGCCGCGCTTCGTGCAAAATAGCAGAGCGACTGTGTGCAATAAGCCAAACTTGATGCCCATGCGCACGTAGCCATAACATCTGTTCGATAATGCGTAATTCTTGCCCGCCCCAATGCAAACTACTTTCTAAATGTGCAATACGCATTGTTGCTATATCCGATTAATTCTCTGATAAATAAGTTATTTCTTCTCACTATTTTCAACGCCGTTTGCAGCACTTCGATATAAGAATTGCCCGATGAGTTGTTCTAACACCATTGCAGATTGTGTAAGGTAAATTTCACTATTACTGTGTAAATACTCAACATCGCCACCAGGTTCTAAACCAATATATTGTTCGCCTAATAAACCAGAGGTGAAAATACTGGCGGATGTATCAGCGGGTAACTTGTCGAACTGGGGTTCTATGCGTAACGTAGCAATCGCTTTATATGTGTTATTATCAAAGCGGATGTCTGTCACGCGCCCAATGGTAACACCGCTGACTTTTACAGGGGCTTTGACTTTTAAACCGCCAATATTTTGGAACTTTGCGGTTACTAAATAACCCGCATCATTGTATAACGAGCCTAAGTTACTCACTTTTAAGGTTAAGAGTAATAAGGCAAGAAAGCCTAACATCACAAAAACGCCAACCCAAATTTCTAATGTTCTTGAATACATAGCGGTTTCCTAGATACGAAAAAATTGCATATTGACATTATACTGTACTTTCATCAGTGCTATAAAACATTGCACAAAAAACCCGCTTGCCTTCGCTAACTTTATATCATGATGAATACGACCGACTTATCAGATATTCCTTCTATTGCCTTATTACCGTTACCTGTTGCTAATCAGATTGCTGCGGGTGAGGTGATTGAGCGACCTGCGTCTGTGGTTAAAGAGTTATTAGAAAACAGTGTGGATGCAGGGGCTGACCATATTGATATAGAGATAGAAAAAGGTGGCGTTGGTTTAATTCGTATTCGTGATAATGGGTGTGGGATTCGTGCGACTGAATTAGAACTGGCAGTGAGTCGTCATGCAACCAATAAAATTAGAACCTTAACCGATTTAGAGCAATTGCATAGTTTAGGGTTTCGTGGAGAAGCACTTGCGAGTATTGCGTCAGTCTCACAATTTGCAATGCATTCTCGTTTTTATAGTGCAGAACATGGCTATAGTTTATTGCTCAATACGTTTAGTCAAATACCAACAATAGAACCCGTTCCCCATCCTGTCGGCACAACGGTTGAAGTGCGCGAATTGTTTTATAACACGCCTGCTCGTCGTAAATTTCTACGCGCTGAAAAAACAGAATTTGGGCATATTCAAGAAGTCGTAAAACGCCTTGCATTGAGTCGCTTTAACGTCAGCTTTACCCTGCAACATCATGCTAAAACGGTACTTACCTTAAAAAAAACGACCGATGAAGCCAGCCGTTTATTGCGTATTGGGCAATTATGCGGGACTGAATTCATGCAAAACGCCTTAACCGTGCAATATGAAAACCAGATGATTCGTTTATCAGGCTGGATAAGTCCGCCCAGTTATGCACGGGGACAAGCTGACCAGCAATATTTTTTTGTAAATGGGCGGGTTGTGCGGGATAAATTGGTGAGTCATGCCATTCGCGCTGCTTATCAAGATGTGCTTTACAGTGGACGACACCCTTGTTACGTTTTATATTTGGAAATAGCCCCACATGAAGTCGATGTGAATGTTCATCCAACGAAACATGAAGTGCGTTTTGTGCAACAAGGTTGGATACATCATTTTTTAGCCAGCAGTTTGCAACAAACCTTAGGGCAAACACGCCCGAGTAATTCCGTGAATATTGCTGACCATTTAGACAATACGGCAACAACATTTGCACGTCCACATTTAGATAATCGCCCTTCTCCCCAGTATCAGCCAGCCTTAGCAATTGCGCCTACCCCCGAATTGACTGTACAAGAAAGCCAACAGTTTTATCAGGTTTTGCATCAAGCTAAACTGCAAACAACAACAGAGACCCAAGCCCCTCCCGAGTCAGTAATTCCCCCTTTAGGCTATGCAAGAGCACAGTTACATGGGATTTTTATTATTGCGGAGAATGCACAGGGGCTTGTGTTAGTGGATATGCACGCAGCCCATGAGCGAATCACTTATGAACGCATGAAAACTGCATGGGAAACACACCGTTTAACAGCACAATATTTATTAGTCCCTGTTACCGTTTTCATCAGTGAAACCGATGCAGACCAATTGGATACTTTTCATGAAACCCTATTGCGTTTAGGCTTTGAAATCACACGTGCAGGACGGGAAAGTTTATTAGTACGTCAAGTACCGCAACTCTTGATACAAGCGGATATTGCGTTATTGGTACAAGCATTACTCAGTGATTTAATTCGTTTTGGTAGCAGTGCGGTTTTAGATACGCACATTCATGAGATTTTTGCCACAATGGCATGTCATCATTCAGTACGTGCTAATCGTCAACTGAGTTTAAGCGAAATGAACGCATTATTACGTGATATGGAAGCCACTGAACGCAGTAATCAATGTAATCATGGTCGCCCAACATGGGTACAATTGAGTTTAAAAGAATTAGACAGTTTATTTTTACGCGGGCGGTAAATCATCAATCGTATCAATATCCTGTAAAATGCCTTTATCATCACCATGTAAGGGTAGCAGTGTTGTTATATGGGCTTCAATAATTGCCCGCGCACCGCTATCCCCTGTTAATTGACTGAGTGGCGTATAAAATTGATGAGCAAACCCAACAGGATGCCCACGTTTCCCACGATAATAGGGGGCAACTAAGGCAACACCATTTTCTAAATGTGTCACTAAACGTTGGATTGTTTGTGCTTGAATAAAAGGCATGTCAGCTAAGGCGACTAACCATGCATCAGCCGTTGCACTGGCTTGTACGCCACACGCTAAACTGTGTCCCATGCCAAGCGTTGACGCTTCACAAATGACATAAGTATAACCTGCTATTGTTAATAATCTTTGTAATTCAATATCATCAGGACGTACAACAACCAATAATTGTTTAACCCATGGTTGCAATATTTGCGCACTGGCTAATATCAAGGGCAGTTGTTGTTGCGGCAGAATATGACGTAATTTGGGACTACCAAAGCGTTGGCTTTGACCAGCGGCTAACAGAATACCTGTAATATGCATAGTAAAGATGCGAGAGAATAAAAGCCGTTAATAAGCAGTTATAATGAGGAGATTGAGATGTTAAAACAAGTCATTGCCAGCGGTGTGTTACTCGCATTATCTTTTCAGAGCTGGGCAGAAGAGAATACTTGTCAATATGCGGGGATTACTTTGCATGGCAAGGTTAAAAAGGTTGATAGCTTTCCTGATATTAAAATTCAGGTGGTGACATCTTTCCCTGATTTACGGGTACAAGTTGTACAAAGTTTTCCTGATAATTGCGGTCAATGGCAATGGGTTGATAGCTTTCCTGATTTTACTGTGCAATTTGTTGACAGTTTCCCCCAATTAAAAATCCAATATGTTGATGCATTTTCAGGTAAACCGTAAGGCAATCAGGCTACTTTAACGGGCTAGTAATAGCGGTAAAGATTTTTTAATCAACCCTTCTAAATAGGCAACATCTGGTAACCACGCGCTTTCTAAGCGTTCATTATCAGCAAGTTGAATACCATAGACTAAACCTTTACGTTTTTCTTCGTAAGGATTTAATAAATTTTCAGGTTTAATAGACAACGCTTGAGGAATATCTGTTGCGAGAAAGGCATAGAAAGGCAACATTTGTGGCGCTTCTAGCCCATACAGTACAACAATACGATAGTTTTCAGATAAATCAATAGCGGGTAACGACAACGCCGTATTAATGGAAAGAACAGGTACTTTTTGCTCACGCCATAACACAGTTCCTAATAACCAATCGGGTTGCGTTTCTGCAACAGGGGTTGGGTTAGTATAGGGCGTTACTTCAGCAACTAATGTGCTTGGTAATAAAAAATTACCACTACTAATAGGTATGAGTAAACTGCGTACAACATTTTCATTCAGTGACATATATTGTTCTCCAGTTTACCTATCAATGCGTAATATTGGCTGTTGCCATCGATTCGGCTAACAAAGTATTGATATTATCCAATAACTCCGTTTCATTAAACGGCTTGCCTAAATAACGGTTAATACCAATTTTTTCCGCACGATCACGATGTTTTGTCCCTGTGCGTGAAGTAATCATGATAATTGGGATATGTTTCCACGTAGGATTATTCCGAACTTGTGTGGCTAATTCATAACCATCCATACGGGGCATTTCCACATCTAACAACATCAAATCAGGGGTATGTTCCTGCAATTGTGCAATGGCATCCACCCCATCTTTTGCGGTTAATACTTCCATTCCTTGTCGTTTTAATAAACGTGCGGTCACTTTACGAACCGTGATAGAGTCATCAACCACCATGATAGTTTTCACTGTCACAGGTTTCTCTTCAATGACAGGCTCTACAACTTTTTGTTGTTGCTCGTATTGTGGCGTTGTATCTGCACGTGTAATTGTTGGAATATCTAAAATGAGCACAACACGTCCATCACCAAGAATTGTTGCACCTGCAATCCAGCGGATTGTACCAATCTGAATCCCGACAGATTTCACAACGATTTCTTTACTTCCTTCAATTCCATCAACCAATAACGCAATACGACGATCACCTGTACGAACCAGTAACATAGGCACTAAGCTAGAGTCAATTGAAGCATTTCTACCAATGCCTAACAATTCCCCTAAATGGAAAACACGGTAATTATTATCCATATACTTGTAATAATGCAGTTCATCGGCGTTATGCAGTACTTCTTGACGAGGTGCACGCATGACGGCATCAACATGGTTTAAAGGTACTGCCATCGTTTCTTCCCCAACATGTACCATTAATGCTTGAGTAATGGTTAATGATAAGGGTAAACGAATCTCAAAAAGCGTACCTTCCCCTGTTTTAGAATGGATTTGTAAACTGCCGCCCAGTTGTTTAATTTCTGTACTGACTACATCCATACCAACACCGCGTCCAGAGACTTGAGTGATTTTCGTCGCAGTACTAAAAGAAGGTTCTAAAATAAACTGCATTAACTCTTGATCGCTGATGACTGTACCCTGTTGTATCATCTTACGTTCTTCCGCTTTTTTGCGGATAGCAGGTAAATTTAAGCCTGCGCCATCATCAGATACTTTAACAATAAGTTCAGCACCTTCACGGGATATATCGATAATAATTGTTGCATTCGGTGATTTGCCAAGCTGTTGACGAATTTGCGGTTCTTCTACACCATGTCCAATTGCGTTACGTAACATATGCTCTAAAGGGGCAACAACACGATTTAAAACAGTTCTTTCAAACTCGATACTTTCCCCTTTAATCTGGAACTCTACTTGTTTACGTAATTCACGCGCGGTTAAACGGGCAATACGTTGTAGTCTTGGAGAAATTCTTGAAAATGGCACCATGCGAGTGCGCAAAATTCCTTCTTGTAATTCAGCACCAATACGACTTTGTTGAATTAATAACGCATCACTTTGACGTGCAAGAATTTTTAACGCATCTTGAATATTAAACAAGTCGTTAATGGTTTCCATTAAGCTACGCGATAATTGTTGTAAAACAGAGAAGCGATCTAACTCTAACGGATCGAACTCTTCATCGTCTTGCATTTCATCAGAATAATGGGAAATAATTTGTGCTTCGGTTTCAATTTCTAAACGACGTAACTGATCACGTAGCCGCGCAACAGTCTGTTCCATTTCAGATAGGTTATTCTTGACCGCGCCCTGTTGCTGTTCCATATGTGCACGGGAAATGGAAAGTTCACCTGCTAAATTAGTGAGTTTATCGATTAACGTGACACGCACCCGAATACGATCTTCACCGTTTTCGGTCATTTCTGATTCACGTTCAGCACGCTCCGCTTTTTCTTCTTCTTCCGCTGTGAGGGCATCAGCTGGTTTTTGAGTGGAGCTTGTTTCGACGGTTGGTGTTGCTGTCGTGGTTAGTGGAGGCATTGGTATCGTTGTTGCGACAGTGTGCTCTTCTTCATCAGAGCCGACTGCATCCTGAATTTGACTAATTAAATCAACAGGCATGTCCAATGCGACACCAGAACGAACCGCTTCCAACATTGCAGCTAACTCATCTACACTGTTTTGTACAATTTCTTGTAATTTAGGGTTAGATTGCGCATTTCCCTCAACAATCCGCGTTAATACAGACTCTAAATGATGGCTTAAATCGCCCATTGGAACAATGCCAACCATCCGTGCTCCACCCTTTAAGGTGTGCAGTTCGCGTTGTAATTCTTTTAATAATTGCAAATTATTGGGAGCTGTTTTCCAACGCTCAATTAAACTCTGTGTATTTTCTAGTATTTCCTCAGCTTCTTCGAGGAAAATAGCCATAAATTCATCAGTCGCTTCTGTTGTCTCAGGTACAAATCCGATGTTGTTCGTGTTGGCAACACTTGTTTCTGAAGCGACTAAAGGCGGTAATGCTTTAATTGCAATTTGGGCTTTTTGTAATAGATTTTTTTGCTGTGTTGGTTCTACAGTATCATTATTAACTAATATTTCAATGAGTTGTTTAGCCTCTTCGAAAATTTTTAACCCTTCTAAGGATAAAGGTAATTTTCGTTCTGCTAAGGCACGCGCATAAGTTTCCATGGGTGCTGCAATATCAGAAATACTCGTTACATCAACACTACGTGAACTACCATTTAAGGTATGAAAAGCGCGAATAACATCCTGTTCAATGGGCGCGTTCAAATTAGCTCTATGAAAAGCTAGGGAGTCCGTTAGTGTTGTTAAATGCGTGATGGCTTCATTTTTAAAAATATTGAAGAGAATAGGGTCTATTGTTTCTGTATCTTCTAGCTCTAGAAAATGTTTATCCTCTTCTTCAATTTCAATCGCGGTATGATGGGCAACTCTATCAGCTAATAATGCTTGTTCTGCAAGTCGTTCTTCTTCATCTTCCGTTAGTTGAGATATATCACCCATCATCTCTAAGGAGAGATCAGCGGGCAAATCAGCAAGTTCATCACGCATTGCTAATTCATCATCGATACTTTCTAAAGCGGGTAATTCTTCTAAACTTTCTGTTGCTAATGGTTCGTCAGTAGGCAAATCAGCAAGTTCATCACTCATTGCTAATTCGTCATCAACACTTTCTAAAGCGGGTAATTCTTCTAAATTTTCTGTTGCTAATGATTCGTCAGCAGAACCTTCTAATATATTGACGGATTCTTTAATATCTGTAGTGATGGTTTCATTAATAGCAGAAGGTTTAGTACTTGTGTCAGCTTCAAACTCGCCTAATTCCTTACCCTTTGTTTGGGTAAGATATTCTGTTTGAGAAATAAGCACTAAAGTCTTATGTGAGGGGGGCATTGTATTGCTAAATTGCTCTACAAGTTCAGGTAGCACCGCTTGTGCTTGGGCTATTAGGTTAAAAACCTTTTCGTTAGGCGCAAAAGTATTATCCAGTAAGCGATTTAACATATTTTCAAATCGCCATCCTAATTCGCCAATAATGGTAGCACCTACTAAACGCCCGCTCCCTTTTAAGGTGTGGAAATTACGTCTTAACGTTTTTAAGGATTCTGTATCGCTGGGATCTGAACGCCACGCATCAAAGCTGGTCTCAATCTCTCCAAGCACTTCGCCCACTTCTTCAACAAAAATCTCAAGAATTTCTTCATCGACTTCGGTTGATGGCGTTTGTTCTGGAATTTCAATCAGTTTCATGTCAGTCAGTAACCAGTTAGCAATGGGAGAAATACACTGTGCCGTACACAATAAGAGAGTTAGTCATGCTCTCTTATTGTGATAATTCATTGTTTCACCAGCACACTGAGGCGTTGTTGCGTCATGTCCAGAATATGCTTCGCGTCCATTGGATTACCCGCGAGTGTATCTAAATAGAGTTCTATGCTTAAAAGCGCGTCGGCTAATGCTTTTAACTGTTCTTCAGGTGGAACAATACTTTCTTTGATAAAGGTTTTGACAATGTAGTTGTTGCAATACGCTAATAATTTCGCTGCACGTTCATGCGACATCAGTGCTAAGAATCCTTGAACTTGTTTCAAGCGTTCAGGAACTTCCATTAACGCTTCATCCTGCGTTTTATTATCTATGAACGTAACAATAGGGTGAATTACTTGATTTAAATCTGTTTTTGCTTCATTTACTGCAACACTTAAGACAATACCAAATTGGGGTGTTTCTGCAAATTCAGTATCTGGACTTTGTTGTAAACGTTGGCGTGCATGCACACCTTGTACTGCTAAGATATCTAATGCGGAATCTGTTTTTAACAATGCGTTCGCAATTTCTAACATTGTTGTCAAGTTTGCAGGGCGGCGTTCTTCACAAATTTCTTGAATAATAGCTGCTTGTGCTAACATGGACTTGCGCTGTACCATAAGCCCTAATAGCCCTAAGGTATTAGCCATATCGCGTAACATACTGACAAGTGGCGTTAACTCAGAAACAGAGGGGTTATCCGCACGGTTAAAAATATCTAATGTTTCTTCTATACGAGCAAAATCATCCCTAATGAGCTTAACAACTATTTTAATTAATTCTATGTCAGGTCCTGAGAAAATCAGACGTGTTGCTTGTAGCACATTTTCTGTCGGTAAATAGTCTGCAAGATTAAATGTTGTTTTTACAGCAGTAATCTGTTTACCCGCAGAACGAGCTTGTGCCGCAAAATACAGTAAATTCACAAGTAAAGGCTTAGGCGGTGTAAGACGTAACGCAGCATTGCCATGATCAACCATTTGTTTTAACAAACCATCTAGTTGCTTAAAAGCTGTAATGAGGTTGTTATTGAGTGCAAGCCCTTTTTGTAATAAGGCTTCTAATACCCCTTCAGTGATCCACCATACTTTATTTAACGGAGCATTGCCCGTAATTTGCTGCATCTTTTGCATAACACCATAAAGCAATTTTAATGCCTCAGCAGGTTGTTGAGGTGCTTTTAATAGTGCCATCAATGCTTTTTGATAAGCTGCCCGCATTTGGTTGACATAGGGTTTAAATTTGTCATCAGGTAGTTTCGGTGCATTTGCAACAGCTGGTAATGCAACGGAGACATCAGGCGTAAATAAAGTGACAGCTGATAAAATAGGTTGTTGGCGTAATGCACGCAATTCATTCAGTAATGGTAATAATGCCAGTGGCATGTCGCGTTGAATAATTGCCAAATGATCCAAGTAGTTTGGTAACTGAACGAGCCCACGCATTAAAATGTCATAGGTTTTTTCACTATTCTCAATTTTTCCAATCAATAGCGTTTTAATGGTTAATTCTAAATCTTGTACTAATAATCCAGCAGTCTGAAGTTCTAACATATTGAGTACCCCACGAATTTCATGCAGCCACACAATACATTGTTGTAATGGGGCTTTATCGTTGGGGTTTTCAACGAATTGTTCTAGTGCCTGCCGTGTTTGTTTCAGGCTCTCATCAATCGTTACTTTCACCCAAGTGAGGGCTGAATGTCTCATTTCAGTTACCAGTTATTTATGAATAGAGAGAGAATAGTGAGCAATGAATCATCTTAAAAACACAGATTACTGGTTCAACTGTTCACTCATTTCCATGATTTCTTGCATTGCTTCGTCAGGTAGTTTGAAGCCTGCTACAGAGTTACGTAATTCGTTAGCTAATTTTGCTAACCGTTCAATTGCAGCGGCTGTTTCGTTTGTACCTTGTGAGGCTTGGGTTGTAATTTCTTGAATAATGGTCATTGTGCCAGAAATATTTGACGCAACAGCGGCTTGAGTCCGAGAGGTTTGCGAAATATTTTCGATTTGGTTTGCAAGTTGTACAGAGACTTTTTCAATTTCTGTTAGAGATTCACCTGCACGTTCAGCAATTTTTGCCCCTGCAACAACGCCAGAGGTACTTTGTTCCATGGAGCTAACTGCTTCATTTGTATCCCCTTGAATTGTTTTAACCAGTGCATCAATCTGTTTAGTTGCATTCCCTGAACGTTCTGCGAGTCTTTGTACTTCATCAGCAACAACAGCGAATCCACGTCCTGCTTCACCCGCCATTGCTGCTTGAATTGCGGCATTGAGTGCAAGGATGTTAGTTTGGTCGGCGATATCATCAATTAAACCAACGATTTCACCAATTTCTTGGGAGCTTTCCCCTAAACGTTTAATCCGTTTTGAGGTTTCTTGAATTTGTTCACGAATTGCGTCCATGCCTGCAATTGTGTCTTGTACTGCTTTAGCCCCTTTGCTGGCAATTTCAACGGATTTTTTTGCAACTTCGGCAGATTCTACGGCATTAGCAGAAACTTTTTTCACAGAGTTTGCCATGCCAATAATGGCTTGTCCTGCTTTAGCAATTTGTTGAGCTTGGCGTTCGCTGGCTTGTATCAATTGGGCAGCAACACCGCGAGTACTTTGGGCTGCAGCGTTAACTTGCATCGCTGTTTTGTTAATTTTAACGATTAATTCACGCAGGGCTTCAATGGAGTAGTTAATCGCATCAGCAATAGCACCTGTAAAGTCTTCAGTCACAGTCGCATTGACGGTTAAGTCACCATCGGCAAGGTCTGCAATCTCGCTGAGTAACCGTAAAATAGCTTCTTGGTTACGTTGGTTGGTGCGTTGGCTTTCTTCTAAACGTTCTTTTGTTTCTAATGCACGGACTTTATTGCTGAGGATAATCAATGTTCCTAGTAAGAGCAGCATAATAAAGACAATGATTGCGAGAACAATACCTAAGCGAGGAGATACAAAACGTGATTCGATAACTCGATTATAGTCAGAGGACAGTTGTTCCACGCTGTTTAGGAAAGCAGGGCTTGCGTCCATAATGGCTTGTTGCGCATCTTTTGCATCAAATAATTTATCGGAGTTATCTAGGAAATCTTCAATTTTTTCTATATTAGTTGTAAAGGATGTTGAAAGATTTTCTATGGCTTTGCGAGCGACGGGGTCAGACATGACCTGAATCTCTTCATTTCCTTCTAATAAGGCGGAGAGCGTATCACTAAAGCTACTGATATCGTCCCCTAACTGTAAGTCTGCATTGATTGCATCTGCATCCCCTCTAAACGCAACACGAATACTGTTAGAAATACGTTCTAGCAACATGAGTAACCGTGTCGCATGATACATTTGATTAGGCGTTGCACCCGCAGCACTCATTGCGTTTAACATTTCTTCTGTTTCACTGACTAAATTCGTTGTTACTTGAATTAAGTCATTAGATTGTGAATACAGGCGAGTCACTGCGTCGCGGGTTAGTATTAGTTGGGAAACATTGGTATCAATCCCTTGCCAAAACTTGGTTAAGTTACCCAGTGTTGCAATTGCTTCTTCAGGGGTTGCAGGCATTCCTGTTTCAGCATTACCTTCAGTCAGTAATTTGATACGGTGCTGTAACTCGGTACGTACTTTATCCACAGTGACAAAGCCAACATCATCCCCACGTGCAGCGAAGGCAGCATTTTGTGTCAACTGCTGACTTTGTAGCCGCAATTGGGTGACATGTCCTAAGTATTCTTCGTCGTATTTATTATCGATAGCGACGCGCGTAAATGTTGCTGCCATTAAAACGAATGACAGCATTAAAATACCAATCAGGGCAAATAGCCACGCATTCGTATTAGCGATTGTATTCAGTGAGAATTTCATGGCTAGATTTTACCTCCGCTGGACAGGGAAACGAGTGTGGAGTGAGTACAGTTAGGATAGTTACGAGGCATAATGGCATATCCAATACTTTTGAAGTTTTTTGTAAACTGGTTTGTTGTCATTTTTAGAGAGACGCCCTTAAAAACACTTCGCTTTCTGCGAGAGCGTGCATGTCAAAAATTGTCCAGATACTGTCTTCTTCGATAAACATACCTTTGGCAAAGGGGGTCAACCAAGCATCTTTGCAGGGTGTATCTGTATCTTTTGCTTCTTCAGGAAAATGCTTGATCCCCAGCACTTCGTCAACCACCAAGCCTGCGGAAATGCCGGCTTGATTGATAATGACAAGACGAGTACGGCTTTCTATGGGTGTCGCCTTACCATCTAAACAAGCCTGTAAGTCAACAATAGGTAAGAGTAACCCGCGAATATTTGCTAATCCTTTCACCCAAGCTTTCGCACCGGGTACTTTCGCTAAATAAGTGGGGTAAGGAAGAATTTCACGAATTTCATTCAGTGGAGTAACAAGGGGGGTGTTACCCACGCGAAAAGCAATACCGCGCCAAATTTGTTGCACTTTTTCTTGGCGTGGTATGCCGCGTGCTTTTTGCTTTGCTCGCCTTTCTAATTCCTGCAACCACTGAAAGGGGGTTTGCGCCATCGTATTTGGCATACTAAAGACCTTGCTCACAGGTAACGATTGTTTTTCTGTTTGCTAGCGTCGCCAGCGTGGATTAAAACGGTTTTTGTATCATGGACAGAATAAGAAGTAGATAAAACTTAACTACTCGTTATGCTGAAATTGTAGGGAATTAACCGATGAGTTTTTTGACGGTTGCAAGTAGTTCCGCCTGTTTAACAGGTTTTACTAAGAATTCCTTTGCACCCTGCATTAGTCCCCATGCACGGTCACTTTCCATATCTTTAGAAGAAACAATAATAACGGGTATAGATTTTGTGTCTTCGCTTTTTGTAATCTTACGGGTTGCTTGAAAACCATTTAAACCCGGCATGACTACATCCATGATGATTAAGTTAGGCTTAATCTCTTTCGCTTTCTGTATGCCTTCTTCGCCATTAGAGGCTTCTGATGTTTGATACCCCTGCGATTCCAGAATATTCTTGACGAGGTAGGCATCTGTAGGTGAATCATCCACAATAAGTATATGTGCCATACCTTTTAGTCTCTTGAGCTTTCACGAATAACCATTAAGTCTTAAGCTTGTGTTTTGGCATCTACAACATACGATTTAATCGTACTGAGTAGTTCCTCACGGGTAAATGGCTTAGTCATGTAGTGATCGGCACCCACAATCCGACTGCGTGCGCGTTCAAACAATCCATCTTTACTGGATAACATGACTATCGGAATTTTTTTAAAGACAGGATTGTTCTTTATCAAAGCACAGGTTTGATACCCATCAAGGCGTGGCATCATAATATCTACAAAGATGATATTAGGTTGACATTCCATTACTTTCGACAAAGATTCAAAACCATCTGTTGCGGTAAACACCTCGCAACCCGCTTTTTTTAATAATGTCTCAGCGGTACGCCGAATTGTCTTACTGTCGTCAATCACGACAACTTTGATACCTTCGAATTCGTTTTCAGTGCTCACTGGTTACTTGCCCATGCTAGACGAGAACATTCAACATCCCCATTTACTCTACCTGATACCCTACTAAAGGTATATAGTCGAATATGGATTATATTGGGGGTAAACTGGAAAAACTATATAGGGAACCTACTCAGCTGAAAGCATACAGCAATAACGACTTTCTACTCGACTTAAAGCATATCATAAAATATGGAATTTAACACTAATTTCAATGGTCTTGTTGATAGACTTAAAGCATAGTGTTATGAGTGTTAAGAAATATTTTATGAATCATTTACTTTTATCACATTTCTTTGTGTTAAAGCATGATGCCATTAACGTTGTTATTCCCATGTAAACAGTTGGAAATCTACCCACTTTGTTGTTTATCGTCAAGTGAATGGAAGAGTTTGTACTCTAAACCAACTATAAACACTTTATTGTATCCTAGTTCATTATTAAAAATGAGTCTCTTTTTACATTTTTTTATTTATACGGTTGATATATAAAAATAATCATGAGTAATTTAGCCAATACAGCTTTTATGCAACGGGATTTAAATGTGCTCTGGCATCCTTGTACACAAATGAAGGATCATGAAAGCATTTTACCCTTAATTCCGATTAAATCAGGACAGGGGATATGGTTAGAAGATTTTGCAGGTAAGCGATATTTGGACGCAATTAGTTCTTGGTGGGTGAATCTATTTGGTCATGCAAATCCACGTATTAACCATGCAATTCAACAACAACTTTCACAATTAGAGCATGTTTTATTAGCAGGATTTACTCATGAACCTGTTGTTGCTTTATCTGAACAATTAGTTGCTTTAGCCCCAAAAGGCTTAACCCGCTGTTTTTATGCGGATAATGGTTCTTCTGGGATAGAAGTGGCTATAAAAATGAGTTTTCATTTCTGGTTAAATCAGGGGCAAACTCGAAAAACTAAATTTTTAATTTTACAAGATGCTTATCATGGCGAAACCTTGGGCGCATTAGCAGTCGGCGATGTTGCCTTATACAAGCAAACTTATGCCCCTTTGCTAATGCAAACCCTTGTCGCGCCTTCTCCAGCAGGTTGTTATGCTGAAGCGGGCGAATCTTATGCAGACTATGCAGAACGTCAAGCGCAGGCATTAGAAAAAATTGTTGCGCAACATGCAGATGAATTATGCGCCGTGATTATTGAGCCTTTGGTGCAATGTGCTGGCGGAATGCGTATGCATCACCCACATTATTTGACACGTTTACGTGCAATTTGTAATCAGTATCACATTCACTTAATTGCTGACGAAATTGCGGTTGGTTTTGGGCGTACAGGAACGCTATTTGCGTGTGAACAGGCACAAATTACACCCGATTTTCTCTGTTTATCCAAAGGGTTAACAGGGGGGTATTTGCCTTTATCTGTTGTCATGACGCATGAGCAAATTTATCAAGCATTTTATGATGATTACAATAAACTCAGTGCATTTTTACATTCGCATAGTTACACAGGCAATCCTTTAGCCTGCCAAGCAGCACTCGCAACATTAGATATTTTTCGTACGGATAATGTTTTAGAAAAAAATCAGCGGTTAATCAATGCAATGGAACGAGCAACTGCTATTTTGCGTGAGCATCCGCATGTGCTTGAAGTACGGCAACAAGGCATGATAGTGGCGATTGAACTGTGTAAGCATAAGGCAACACGTAAAGCGTATGATTGGCAGGAACGACGGGGAATTAAAGTTTATCGTCACGCATTAGAACAAGGTGCATTATTACGCCCTTTAGGAGAAGTTGTTTATTTCATGCCACCTTATGTGATTACAGAGGAAGAAATTGAATGGTTAGCCTCTGTGACATATAGCAGTATTGATGCAGCGACAAAAGACTAACCATTCAATATTTCCTGCAATGGTTAGGGTGTATGTAATTTTTCATACACCAGCTAAATTAAAGGCTTACTTTTTTACCTTTTTAATTTTCTTTTTTTTCTCCCCTTCTGCTAAACGACCGCTTTGTTGGGCGATAAAATACGTTTTTGCTGATAACTCTAAAGAACATGTCCATTTATAAGCAAGGTTTAAATTTTTCGCTTGTGCATAAACACCGTGTCCTTTAACAATCATAATGGGATATTCTGTTAAAACATCCGCAACTAAATCGGGTGAGTCATTGACATAACGTTCAAAAGGAATAGTCAAAACAGGGACACGTGGAAAGTAATAAAATCCTTCAAAGTCAACGGGAATAAAATCCTTTCCATTCATGGTTAATCCCACTGTGTGCGCACCATGACTATGTAAAACAGCTGTTGCATTGCTATTACGTCTATAGACTCCTAAATGCAAAGGCGCGTCCAGTGATGCACCTGCTGGGGGAGCGTCATGTAAATGACACTTGATTAAGTCAGAAACTTGTAAAGTATCCGCACAAGCACCTGTCGGCGTAACCCATACAGTTTCTCCATCTCGGACTGAGGCATTACCGCTATGTGAATCATTAATGCCATGTTGACGTAACCAACGATAATATTGGACTAATTGTTCAGGTAGGTTCATTTTAATGAGGTCTCACTAAACCAGTTTCTACTTGTTCACGAATGGTTTTACCAACTAATTGCTCAATCAGTTGCAAAGCAAAATCCATTGCTGTACCAGGTCCTCGTGATGTAATCACTTTATCATCAATGACAACAGGCGCATCAATCAGTTGAATAGTTGGATACTGTTGAGGTTTCAAACTATTGGGATAACAGGTTGCTTTTTTATGGTCTAAAAGCCCTGCATTGGCTAAAACAGTAGGTGCTGCACAGATAGCAGCAACATATTGTCCTTGTTGAAATAACTGTTTTAATAAGTGATGAATACGTGCATCACGATTCAAATTTTCCGCACCTGCTAATCCACCTGGTAACACTATCATGTCAAACGAGGTAGTTAATACCTTATCCAGTGTTGTATCGGGGATTAACATAACACCACGACTTGCTTTAACAGGTTGCTCATCTAATCCTGCTGTAACGACTGTAATACTTGCACGACGTAATAAATCAATAATCGTGACTGCTTCTAACTCTTCACATCCTTGAGCAAGAGGAACAAGAACTGTAGGCATTGTATTACCTCTCTAAAAAACGATGGTAGAAAATTTATTTTATTGACTATAGTAACCGTACCATAAAGTGATTTAAATCTAGGACTGCCAGTCCTTCGCATCGTTTTATAATACGTTTGCTATACAACTCAGCAAGTTTAATAAATTCGTTAATTTTGATACAGAAATAAAAAAGGGCGGTATTATCCGCCCTTTTTCTATATATGTAACTAAACGAGTAGTTACAGTGCTGCTTTTGCAGGTAGGTAGAGTGTAAATGTCACACTCCGTCCTAATTCACTTTTCACATCTACATAGCCACCCATGAGATGCCACAAATGCGCACTGATGACTAAGCCCATCCGAATACCTAAATCTATTTCTGATGCGGAGGTTTCTGCTTTAGATAAACGTAAACGGAGATGTTGACATTGTTCTTCTGTTAATCCACCGCCCATATATCCGCTGACTTCGAAACGAATCCATTCTTTATTATCCTTATACTCACGTGCCACATTGACAGTCACTGTTTGATTTTCAGTTGCTTCAGAGACATTATTGAGTAAATTGAATAAAATCTGATGGGTACGTGTTACATCAGTTTGCATTGTCCCTACTGTATTTGGGCAATTGATGATGAGCGTATTGTTGTTTTTCTTCACAAGTGGGCTTGCAATATCAACAATATCCGTTAATAAATGCTTAACTTCCATAATTGACCAGTTAAGTTCAATCTCACCCGCTTTAATTTTAGAGAGGTCTAAAATGCCTTCACTGAGCGACAGTAAGTATCTAGCAGATATGTAGATTTTATCGATATCTTGAATAATCGATTTATCTTCTAGCTCCTCAGCCTCTTCACGCAATAACTCGCTGTAACCTGTAATTGCATTTAAAGGGGTACGAAGTTGATGGCTCATATTTGCCAAGAAACGGGATTGAGCTTGATTGGCTTCTTCCGCTGCTTCTGCTAAATGATAAGCATGACGCATGGCTGCGTAGAAATAACCAGTCATTAATAACGTAACTAATAAACCCAGTGCAAGTACCGTTAAGGCTTGCCAACCACCGCCTGTCGTTAAGTGATAGCCCACAGATGGCGTACATTCCACAGAAAGATTACGTCCTGCAAAGCTAAATTCTTTAACCACTTCTAATGCAGGCTCATTTTTCTTCGTGAGTTGACTTGCATCAACACTTTCTAAGAGTTCTGAATCTAATTGACCTAAATAGAGATAGAGAAATTGGCGGTCAGCAGGTAACGATTTGTCATACACGCGAATTTCAATAGGACGCTCGTCTAAATACGTCATTGCAACGTCTAAGATGCTTCCAATTTCGAATACACCAATCACAAATCCTTTTAAGGCAGCACGGCGTTCTTCTGTCGTGTCTAACGGTGAATCCATTTGATAAATTGGGAGGAAAACCGTTAAGCCAATCAGATTCGTATTTTCTGCGAGGGTTGCATGAGAGATAGCACGCGATTTTGTGTCATCTCGTGCAGCGTTGAGCACTTCATTAAATGCATCTGTTGCGGCTAAATCGATACCGCGAGCAACTTCATTCCCTTCTAAAGGTTCAATATATTGCAATGGGTAATAAACAGGTTTTTGAGAAGCGACTGTTTTTTTCCCATCCGCATTAAAAGTGCTAATTTGAAAGTCGGGAATACTTTGTTTAACCGTACTTTCAAATGCACTGCGTTCAGCATCATTAACTAATGGTGCCCATTGTAATGCTTTAATATATTCATAACGTTGTAAAAAGGGTTGGCTATAAGCGTGAAAAGTTTGCGGATCAATCGCATTATTTCTGGATTTGAAAAATGCTTCAAACGTTTGTAATAAGTCTAAATTAAAAACAAGAGAACGTTGAATTGCAAAGGTTCTATCTTCAGCAGCTTTCTTAAAATCAGCTTTAACTCTTTGATGGTCCCAAGCAAGGGTTAAATAATATAAAACAATTGATAACGTAACGCCGATAGTAACCGTTAAAATAATAGGCAAATAGCGTTGCCACATAGGTCGGGTGTCGATGTGACTAGGGTGATGATGTCGATGTTTATGCTCTTCTCCCCCTGTATAGGACTCCATTTCATTCGCTGGTTTCCCCATGTTATCGCTCTCCATCAAGTTCATGAAAATACATTACCAGTGCAAAAAATAGACCACTGATAAGAATTATACGTGTTTCACTACATATCTTAACGCTTTTGTTGGATATTAACACAACAACTTTTTAGCTTGTTGACACCTGAATGACCAGTTTGCCAAAAAATACGAAAATGCCTTGTTATATCAGCAAGAATTTTTTTCATCATCTCAGCGTTTATGGCGAGATTTTATATAAAACGACCCTATCATGATTAGTCACTGCTTAAAACAATCTCAAACTCATGCGGAGCAACTCACTATTTTTAATTCGTAGTGATAATATAAATTACTCGCAACTGAAGCGAGTGATATAACATGTAAGTTCATTTCATTTTTATTTGGTAATCCAAAGAAGGAGAGACATACAATGTTCTTATTCAAAAAACCTGTTGTTCTTGCGAGTTCTTTTTCTTTACTCATGCTATATGCCCTGTCTTCTAGCGCAGCAACAGGCAATATATTTGTCAGTGTGGAAAATGATAATGCTGTCGTCGTTTTGGATGGTAAAACCTATGAAAAACGCATGACGATTAAAACGAGTGAGCAACCCCGACATTTACAATTCAGTCCAAATCATGACTTGATTTATGTTGCTTGTGGCGACGGTAATCGAGTTGATGTGATTGATGTTAACAAACTGTCTGTTGTCAACAGTTTAGATGTTGGCGAAGAGCCAGAAATTTTTGATATTAGCCCTGATGGTAAATATCTTTATGTTTCTAATGAAGATGATGGTGAATTAAGTGTTTATGATTTAAACGCACACAAAATTGTTTCACAAGTTGAAGTTGGTGAAGAGCCTGAAGGGGTATTAGTCAGTCACGATGGCAATACTGTTTATGTGACATCTGAAGTCGCTAATATGGTTCACGTTGTCGATGTAACTGATAAAGCCTCTCCAAGTGTGAAGAAAAATATTGTTGTCAATACTCGCCCTCGCCGTTTCGCCCTCACCACTGATGGCAAAACGCTGTTTGTCTCCAATGAAATTGGGGGCAGTGTCAGCATGATTGATACAGCTGACAGCAAGGTCAGTGGAGAAATTAAGTTCACTCCAAAAGGCTTCCGTCCTGATGAAGTTACCCCTGTCGGTCTTGTCTTAAGCAAAGATAATAAAACGCTTTACGTTGCATTAGGACGTGCAAACCATGTTGCGGTTGTGGATACAGAGACAAAAACTGTTAAGGATTATGTCCTTGTTGGTAATCGTGCATGGGGAACTACATTGAATAAAGACAACAGCTTGCTTTTTGTCACCAATGGCATGAGCGACGACATGTCTATCATTAATACAGCAACCCTTAAAGTTGAAAAGTCTATTCCTATTGGACGTGTACCCCATAGCGTTTTAATTGATGAATAACCAAGTAGTTGAATAGTTTTCGATTTTTATACCACTTCGTTTTTTATTACTTAACCTGAGTTCAGCGAGTTTCTTTTAAAAAGACAACAGCTTGTCTGAATCAGGATTCTCAGGATTTTCAGGATTAGTAGGATTAAAAAGCGTGATTCACCTGACCTTTTGGTTTGAGGGTTTTAAATCCTGCTAATCCTGAAAATCCTGATTCAGACAATGTTTTAATCTTGTCTGGTGAATCCCGATGAAAAACAAGAGAATAATTTCTGCCAGTCCTTCAACCCTTTTCGCGTGTTCCGATAGACCTGCTAGGTTTTGAAAACCTAGCAGGTCTCTGTTTTATTTTATAAAATTTGCTTAACTCAGGTTACTAGGTTTTCAAAACCTAGTATAGTAACCGTACCATAAAGTGATTTAAATCTAGGACTGGCAGTCCTGTGAGGACTGCCAGTCCTTCATGTCGTTTTATAATATGTTTGCTATAGGTCTGTCGGTAACAGGATTTAAAACCCTTAAACCAAGAAATTAATGCGAATCACGCTTTTTAATTCTGCTAATTCTGAAAATTCTGTGAATTCTGATTCAGACAAATACTTGTTTTTTTAAAAATAAATCCATCGAACTCAGGCTATCTTATAACTGATTAAACTGTTATAAATTCAGAAAACACAGTATTATCTTTTTTGATAAAACAATAATCTGCTGTTTATTAATATTAATCATTACAACAATAAACAGACTCCATGCAACTCATAATGTTGCAATGCACAAATTTCACCTATATTTTTTGTTATAATTAAACTAACAAATAAGTAGGCATAAAAATGGACCATTACACCTATGAGCAAACACTACCTAAAAACCCTATTTTCCCCGACATCTATCGCCGTTTTTGGCGCGAATAATACAGAAGACTCTGTGGGACAAGTGGTTTTTAAAAACCTGCTTGAAGGGGGCTATAAAGGCAAGCTCTACCCAATTAATCCCCAATTTGACAAAGTTTTAGAACAACCCTGTTATAAAAATTTAAAAACCCTTGCACAACCTGTCGACCTTGCCATTATCACCACGCCTGCCAGTGCTGTTGCTTCCATTATTGAAGATTGCGGCGAACACGATGTTAAAATGGCGGTTATTATCTCCGCAGGCTTTAGCGAAACAGGGCTACAAGGGGCTAAATTAGAAAAGAAAGTTGTAGATTTAGCCAAAAAATACGGGATTCATTTTATTGGTCCTAACTGTCTTGGATTTATGCGGACAGAAATTAATCTCAATGCGACTTTTTTCAAAAGCAAAGCCAAATCAGGCAATCTTGCCCTTGTGTCACAATCAGGCGCGCTCTGTGCGGCAGTGCTTGACTGGGCAGTGCCTAACGACGTTGGATTCTCTACTGTTGTTTCCATGGGCACATCGGCCGATTTAGATTTTGGCGAAGTCCTAGACTTCCTCGTTTCAGACCCAAAAACGCAAGGTATCCTACTCTACGTAGAAGGGATTCATCACTCCCGCAGTTTTATGAGCTCCCTTCGTGCGGCTGCTCGGATTAAACCCGTATTAGTCATCAAAAGCGGGCGACACCAAGCCACAGCCCGTGCCGCAATGTCACACAGTGGCGCGTTAATCGGTGAAGATGAAGCCTTTGATGCAGCCCTGCAACGGGCTGGGGTCGTGCGTGTTAGCAACTTTGGGCAACTTTTCTCCGCAGCTAAAACCCTTGCCTCCCGCTACAAAGCTAAAGGCAACCGCCTTGCTATCGTTACCAACGGCGGGGGGCCCGGTGTGATGGCGACTGACCGTGCGGCTGATTTACGAGTGCCCCTTGCACAATTAAGCCAAAGCACATTGGATGAACTCAATAAAACCTTACCTGCAACATGGTCACATGCAAACCCTATTGATATCATCAGCGATGCAGGACAAGAGCGTTATCAACAAGCAGTCTCTATTTGCTTGAAAGACCCCAATGTCGACGCGGTGTTAGTCATCCTCACCCCGCAAGCCATGAGCCATCCCTTAGAAGCCGCACAAGCAATGGTACAAATTGCAGAACAGTCCAGTAAACCCATACTTGCTTGCTGGATGGGAGGCACACAAATTGCGGAATGTCGTCGCTTATTTGTACAATCACGTATCCCTGAATTTCGCACTCCTGAAGCCGCTGTCGAAGCCTTTTATTACCTATCTGCCTATCACAGCAATCAACAACTACTCCTACAAACGCCTGCCTCTATGGGCTATGTTGAAGCCCCAGACATTGAAGGCGCGCGGATGATTATTGAAAGCGTGTTAGCAGAACGGCGCAAAATTCTCACTGAAATGGAATCCAAAGCCCTGCTGGGCGCATTCCGTATTCCTATCGTCAACACTGCAACCGCTCACACTGTCAACGAAGCCATAGTATTAGCGGCTTCCATGGGCTTTCCTGTCGCCTTAAAAATTAACTCGCCCGATATTACCCATAAAAGCGATGTCGGCGGGGTTAAACTCAACTTACAAAACGCCTCCGAAGTCCGTGAAGCCTTCCGTGAAATTATGGAAAGCGTCAAAGAATCTGCGCCAGATGCCCGCGTTTACGGTGTCACCGTTGGCAAAATGAGCGACAAAGTACATGGGCGTGAATTATATGTCGGTGTCTTCCGCGACCCCGTTTTTGGTCCTGTCATCAGCTTAGGCATGGGCGGGACGATGGTCGAAGTCATCGCGGATAAAGCTGTCAGCCTACCGCCACTGAATCGCTATCTTGCTAAAAGCATGATTAGCAAAACCCGTGTTGCCAAACTGCTAGAACCTTTCCGCAAAATGCCTGCGGCAAATGTAGAAGCTGTGGAAGCTGTACTCTTGCACGTTTCTGAAATGGTTTGCGAACTGCCATGGTTACAAGAAATGGATATTAATCCCTTGATTGTCGACGAAAATGGCGCAGTTGCAGTTGATGCCCGTATTGTTGTCAACTATTACACCGCAGGCGCAGACCGCTACGCCCACATGGCAATTTATCCGTATCCCACGCATTTAGTAGAAAAATGGGAACTGCCCGACGGGACAGATGTCACCATCCGCCCGATTCGTCCTGAAGATGCAGACATGGAAAAAGATTTTGTGAAAAATTTATCGGAAGAATCCAAATACTTCCGCTTTATGCAAAATCTGCATGAACTCACGCCTATTATGGTCGTGCGTTTCACCCAAATTGACTATGACCGAGAATTAGCCCTGATTGCGGTGATTCAACGAGATGAGGGTGATTTACAAGTAGGGGTTGCGCGTTACTCTACCAATCCTGATGGTGAAACCTGCGAATTTGCCTTAGTCGTTTCTGACCAATGGCAAGGACACGGCTTTGCCCATAAATTAATGACATCCTTAATGAATGCCGCACGAATGAAAGGATTAAAAATCATTCAAGGGGAAGTCTTGAGTAATAATCACAATATGTTAAAACTCATGCATAAACTGGGTTTTGTTTGCATATTGGATGAAGAAGACCGCACTGTAACGTTAGTTAGCCGTAATTTGTAAAAAAAGCTGAGTTTTCATTAAGAAAAGACCTGCTAGGTTTTCAAAACCTAACAGGTCTTTTTTTGTCTGAATCAGAATTCACAGAATTTTCAGAATTAGCAGAATTAAAAAACGTGATTCGTATTAATTTCTTGGTTTAAGGGGTTTAAATTCTGTTAATTCTGAAAATCCTGATTCAGATAAACTATTGTCTTTTTAACAAAAACTCGCCGAACTCAAGTCAATCTCAATACACTAATTTCTGGACGACAGTTAAAACGTAATCCGTATAAATTTCCCACTCCTGTTGTCACATATAACTGTTTTTTACCAAGCAAATAAAGTCCTGCAACATAAGATTTATCTAACACAGGTGCAAAAGGGGCACGGTTTAAAAAGGGAATCACAAACTGTCCACCGTGTGTATGTCCACTTAACATTAAATCCCATGAATAATCCATTAAAAAATCTTTTGTATCAGGATTATGTGATAATAAAATCGTAGGGGCTGAAACAGTCGGCAACTGTGCAAAAGCTGTTTGTGGGTCAGCTTCTCCCGCCCAAACATCACCTAAACCGACTAATTTAAGCGGTTGTTGCGCCAGATTTAGCAGTGCATGTTGATTGTGTAAAAGTTGAATATTGGCGGATTGCAATAACTCACGGATAATACTTGTATTTGCATAGCCATGATGTTCAATTGCCCATTCTCCGCCGTCATGGTTTCCGAGACAGGCAAAGGTAGGCGCATGTGTACTAAGACGGTGCAAAATTTGTCGATACCGCTCAAGGGTCTGAGTTTCAAGGGTGCTGGATACGTAATCCCCTGTTAAACAAATACAATCTGCTTCAATCTGTGTTGCTAATTGGCAAGCTGTTTCAATAAAATCTAATGAAACAACTTGAGAGGCATGAAAGTCTGATAAGTGTAAGAGCGTAATCGGTTTTTTTAAGGGTATTTCTAACGGTATTAGTTGTTCAGTGATTTTTAACCACTGTGATTCAATAAAATAGCTGTAGCTGACACCGCCAACAAGCGTGCTATAAAATCCCATCCGCAAAAATTGACGGCGTGACAGCATGTTAAATACTCCCTAACGCAATAATTTTTCTAAAATACGTTCATAAATAGCCGATAATCGGTCTAATTCTGCAATACTGACACATTCATCAACTTTGTGAATTGTTTGATTAATAACACCAAGTTCAACAACTTGTGTTCCCATCGTAGCGATAAAACGCCCGTCTGATGTCCCGCCCGATGTTGATAATTCTGTCGGATAGCCACAGACTTCTTCTATCGCGCTTTGTGTCGCACTGACGAGTTCCGCAGGTTCGGTTAAAAACGGTAAGCCTGATAATCGCCATGTTATTTCGTAGTTTAAGCCATATTGATCGAGTACAGCTTGCACACGCGCTTTTAATATATCGGCGGTCACTTCTGTGCTATAACGAAAATTAAACATCACTTCTAATTCCGCAGGAATGACATTTTCTGCGCCTGTACCTGCATGAATATTGGAAATTTGAAAAGTGGTAGGTGGAAAAAAGGCGTTGCCATTGTCCCACTCTGTTGAGCAAAGTGTCTGCAAAGCCTGCGAAAAGTGATGAATAGGATTATTTGCCAAGTGTGGATAGGCGACATGCCCTTGTACCCCTTTCACAATTAACTTGCCATTGAGCGAGCCACGCCGACCATTTTTAACCATATCACCGACTTGTTTAATACTGGATGGTTCACCAATAATGCACCAATCTATCAACTCATCGCGTTGTTTCAGGTGTTCTACCACTTTCACTGTACCATCAACGGAAGGCCCTTCTTCGTCGCTGGTGATTAAAAAGCCAATAGAGCCTTTATGTTTTTGATTTTTTTGCACAAAGCGTTCACACGCGGTCAACATCGCGGCTAATCCGCCTTTCATGTCAGCAGCTCCCCGTCCGTATAACAATCCATTGTGTATGGTTGGAATAAAGGGCGGAAAACGCCACGCATTGAGCGAACCTGTAGGCACAACATCTGTGTGTCCTGCAAAAACTAGCAATGGTTGTGCTTTACCACGTCTTGCCCAAAAATTATCGACATCGCCAAAGCGTAAGGGTTCTATTGTAAAATCTAGGGCTTGTAATCTTGCTATCATCACATCTTGACATCCTGCATCGGTTGGTGTGACCGAGGGACGGCTGATTAAATTGATAGCAAGGTCTAACGTATCAGACATGGTTATTCCTTTTACAGTGCATTACTGAAAATATAATTCATTCAATATAAAGCGTAATTAAGCGATACTATGTATTTTGTCTTTATCGCTGACTGCTTCTTATTAATGTGCAACATTAGGGGGATATCCCCGTATCCATCATGAACTTTCTCGTTATAAAATTCCTACTGGTATTTTTCTTGCTAAGTGGAAAATGACGCGCATTAATTAAAAAACGGCATGTTACATTATAAACACGCTATGCTATGCACTCCTGCTTTTTAATTTTTCCTATTGAATAGACACGACCTTATTGTTATGACAGAACCTTATGCCCATTGTTTACGCCCTCAATTCACAGAACAATTACTCACAACGCTACACCGTAAAGGTAAAAATGGGCTTGCATTAAATTTAGTGGGTGAATCAGGGCTAGGAAAAGGGCGATTATTAGCGGATATCAAACGATGTCGCCTAGACAATACACAGGTTTTATTAGCCGATATGGCAGTGTATAAAGATAATTATGACCGACTGATTATGCATCTTTGGCAGCAAATTCAGCCCTGCTATAAGGGTGATAAACAAGTCGCTGTCGAATTATGGGATATTGTCCGTTTATTTGAAAAAACAGATAATTATCTTGTTATTTTATTAATGAATTTTGACCAGTTATTGAATAATCCAACGCTAGATAAAAAATATAAATTGAAGTTTTTTGATAATTTAAACACGTTACGCCAACACACCAATATGATGTTAATTTGTGTCACACATCGCCCGCATTATTTAAGCAATGTTTTTTTAGAAGGTGAGTTTTATCGACAATCTTGGCTAAATTTGCAAGAAATGACTTTGCCAGCCTTGACCCGTCAAGAAATTATTACCGAGTTAGTCAAACGCCAAAAATTGGTTTTAACTGTTCCTGAAACGATGGCGTTATTACAAGTGATTGAAAACCATTCTCAACCTTATGCTTTACTGGAATATATTGCCCGTAAATTATCTGTGCGTCAGGATAAACATTTAACCATTAACGAGCGAGTAAAAAAATGGGAATCGCAATTTAATGAATTAGCAGGGATTAGCTACTGGAAAAAATTTTATGATGGGATTCAATCGACTTTTTCGACAGTAAAAAGCTATTTTGTAAATCAATGGTTAAAACTAAAACAAAAACGTTGGCGACCTTCACCGATTATTGAAAGTCCTATTATTCCCTTTGTAAGCGCGAATGATGCGTTAAAACAACAGTTTGGGGATAAGATAGTTAAGTCTCCGACACAGGCGGAGAAGGTAGATACTGATTTACCCCCACCGTCGCTACCGTCGTCTTAGTGGCTAAAATTGCTTGTAACCGCGCAATATTGGCGGGTTCTTGGCTTCTATCTTGTTCTGGATGCCATAAATGCAACACAGGGACAGCAAACCGTCCATCTTTACGCTTTATACCAGCCCGAATTAAACGCACGACTAAATCCGCGTCTTCATGTCCCCAGCCCTGAAATTGTTCATCGAAGCCATTCACAGCTAAAAAATCTGTACGCCAGACTGCCAAATTACACGTTTTTGCCCCTTGCCAACGGTCAAGATATCTTTTACGCCAGTAGGTTGGCATCGGTAAGGGATATAAAGGCAGAAGTCGATTAATATCGCCTTGCCAGTAAGTCCGCCACCATGTCCAGAAATGCTGGGGAATTATCATTCTGTCTTGCAAAACTGCCTGTGTGAATCGTTCACTGAGCAAAACTCGATTACCTGCGACAAAATAACCTACTTCCGCCAATTTAATATGTTGCGCCACGAAATCAGGGCGGGGAATGCAATCCCCATCTAAAAAAATACAATAATTTCCCGTCGCTTTTGCAACGGCTCGATTGCGAGCCATCCCTGCACGAAAACCGTCATCTGTTTGCCAACTATGTACTAAGCGATAGGGTAAAGTCTTTTGTAATTGCTGAATTAAATAGGCAGTTTCTACCCGCGAGCCATCATCTGCAACAATGATTTCTAAGGTCTGTAAAGCGATTGCTTGCTGTTGTGCGAGGGCAAGTAAAACCCGTTTTAACGCATCAGGGCGGTTATAAGTCGTGACGATGAGGCTGGGCTGTATTGCTAGCATGATGTTGACAATAAAAAAGTTTTAAATAGCGGTAATAAGTCCCTTCCGCATTAGATACAGCGAGCATAAAGCCTTCCCGACCATCTAAAAATCCTAAACGGATGATATAAGTACGAATAAATGCCCATAAACCATGCAAAATGGCTTTGCTTAAACCGCCTTGTTTACCACGTGCAAATTGCATTTGTGCACTCGCGCTAGAATAAGCATTGACTTTTTGCAACACTTCTTCCAAGTTTTCAAAGGAATAATGCAATAACGGGGTTGTTAATTGACCGATATGCCCTTGTGTGACTAATAATTTTTCGTGGACTAAATCAGCGGAAAAATGTGCACTTCCACGCCGAAATAAACGGGTGACATAATCAGGATACCAGCCACCATGACGCATCCAACGCCCACAATAGCGCGATAAACGCGGAATTTGCCATGCTTCATATCTTGAATCTTGCATTACGGTTTTAATCGCCTTTTGTAAATCAGGCGTTACCACTTCATCCGCATCTAGCGATAAGACCCAATCACTTTGAGCATACTGCAATGCTCGATTTTTCTGCACACCAAAGCCTTGCCAATCGGTATGAATAAAAATTTTATCGGTATAACGTGCACAGCGTGTCAGCGTGTCATCCGTGCTTCCACTATCAACAATGATGATTTCATCCACCCAAGAAACAGAGGTTAAACACCTATCAATATGTAAGGCAGCATTTTTAGTAATTACAATGACCGATAACATATTACGGCGATGTCAAAGTGACAGGTTCGCAGGCTTGCGCACTGCATAATTGGCTTAAAACTGTAAATAGCTCTGTTGCCTGCTTGTCATCACTGACCCATTGACCCGCAACATAATTAAAGTGAAAACCACCTAATTTAGACGCAACCCACAATTGTTGAACAGGTGGCTGACGATTAATCACGATTTTAGACATATTGGCAAATGTCAAGGTTAAAATACCGCCATTATTTTCATAATCAATATCAACGCTACAGTTTTCAACCGCTTCCTCTATTGCAAACAAGGTATTATCCGCTAATTGCGCATATTCTGAGTCTGTCATTTGTGAACCCCTTGCAAAAGCCTATTTTTAGATAAATGAGTTATAAATCAAAATTTTTCTGAATGACTGGTATAAATATTGCTCACCCTTATTTTAACATTTTGCACGCTATTCCGATGAGGAAAATATTTATGTGGAAAACCCTATTTTCCTATATAACACTGCTGATTATGCTGATAGGTAATCAAATACTATTCGCGGCAGAAACAGGGTTGCAACATGGGTATGAATGCGCTCGCTGTGATTTGCAAGGAAAAGACTTTCAAAAGGTCAACTTAAGCCATGCGAATTTACAAGAAACCCTGTTAATGAGCAGTAACTTACATCAAGCAAATTTGAGCTATGCCAATTTGCAACGGGCAGACTTGCGGGGTGCAGATTTAAGCCTTGCAATCCTCCATTCAGCCAATTTACAAAAAGCGGATTTACGACGGGTTGAATTAAGTCAAGCTCAACTACAATCTGCACAATTAATGCAGGTCGATTTAAGCGATGCGGAATTAAGTACCGCTATTTTAACCAAAGCCAATTTACATCAAGCGGATTTAAAAAACGCTCAATTAGAAAGTGTTCAAGCGAAACAAGCCTTATTCACCGATGCAGATTTACGCAATGCCTTATTAACTAACGCAGATTTACGGGGCGCGAATTTTTCACGTGCGAAGATGAGCGAGGTTAATTTAGAAAATACCCAATTAAGTTGGGCAATTTTGCAACAAGCCGATTTACGGGGGGCATTTTTAACCGAAGCGGATTTAAGACGCGCCAATTTACGGGAGGCGGATTTGCAAGGCGCAGATTTACAAAAAGCCGATTTACGTGAGGCGGATTTAACCAATACCAACTTACGCAAAGCCAACTTACAAGGTGCGTTATTTAGCAGTGAAAGTGATTTACAAAAAGCCCGTTTACAAGGTGCAAACTTACAAGGCGCGTGTTTTGCGGTGACTGTCGCCGAAAATCCCCAATGGAGCTGTATCCGCTAACCAAACATTAACCCATACTAAAAAAAAACAATAAAAACAGAATAGGCGAATGCCATTTTAATCCTAATATAATAACCATTACTATCCAGACCACGCACGCAGGGGCTGAATCATGTTGTTTAATCCCACAGAACTTGTTATTGACGCTTTTGTTGAAAAACTAGAAGTTGCTTACCGCCGTAATTACGGCACGTTAGAATCAGGTAACGGTTCTATTATTGCGTGGGCAGGACGTATGGCACTGGAGCATTTTGCCAATAGTGACGCGCTTTACCATAATATGGAACACACTATTATGGTGACGCTAGTCGGGCAAGAAATTCTACGCGGTAAACATATTCGTGATGGTGGCGTATCGCATCGTGACTGGCTCAACTTCATTATTTCCTTGTTATGCCATGATATTGGACATATACGTGGTATTTGTCGAGATGATAAAGATGGTCATTACACAACAGGTATTCGCAGCGAAACGGTGCAATTACCTTTAGGCTCAACCGATGCCGCCATGTCTCCCTATCACGTTGACAGGGGTAAATTATTTATTCGTGAACGTTTTGGCGGAAATTCTGTGATAGATGCTGAAGTGATTGCCGCGAATATTGAATTAACGCGTTTCCCTGTCCCGAATGATTCTGACCATCAAAGTACCAGCTCTTACCCTGGATTAGTCCGTGCAGCGGATTTAATTGGGCAACTTGCTGACCCGAATTATTTACGTAAATTACCCGCGTTGTTTTACGAATTTCAAGAAACAGGCATTAATGAAAAATTAAACTACCATACACCCAATGATTTACGCGCAAACTATCCTGCATTTTATTGGAATATGGTCAGCCGTTATATTCATGATGGATTGTGTTATTTAAAAGTAACACAAGAAGGAAAACAATGGATTGCGAATTTATATTCGCATGTTTTCTCTTCAGAGCATGCGGAGTTTGATGTGCGTTAATTCAACGTTTGGGATGATTTTGAATATTCTGATTCAGACAAAAAGACCTGCTAGGTTTTAAAAACCTAGCAGGTCTCGATTTTTTTAGTCTCAGCAAATTCAGGTTATTTTGATTTTTCTAAACATTATAGTAACCGTACTATAAAACGACACGAAGGACTGGCAGTCCTTTGAGGACTGCCAGTCCTAAATTTGAATCACTTTATGGTACGTTTACTATATCTTAGGTTGAAACAGACAGTGCAGGATTCAACACGCGCCCCATTAATAGAATTGAGCCTGAGAAATTCTCGACAATGACAAATATAAAAGGATGGTCTGCACGAAATACTTCATTTTCTTGTACATCTATTTGTATGGGGGCAGTGCTCACGGCGGTCGCAACACTGGCATCCATTCCCATTTCATTTACCGCAGTAAATGTTTTGTGTAAAAAAGTTTGAATCACTAAATCTTGTGTGCCATCAATGCCTGAAAAATCCGCAATATCTTGTTGAAAAGCGTCTTTAATCCCTAAGGTTGTTAATGCCTCAAATAAATTGAATTCTGCATTTAAAGCAAAACTCGGCAAATAAATATCCATGACTTTTGCCTGACTTTCGTTCAATAATCCTAACCATTGTTGTAATAACTCAGGCGTTAATTTCTCTTCTAATTCAATAATCCCATCGACTTGATTAGGTAATAACACCATCATAGACATGGGTGGTACATCATGTTTTTTAGGAAAGCGATAATCTAAACAAAGAATTTGTAAGCCATTTCTAACTAAATGAAATACCCGCGTTCCCAATTTTTCCATCATTAAGACTTCAACTTCTTCATGTTCTGAGACATAAAACGTTGCAGGTCTTGTATTTTCAAAATAGCTATACCAATCAGCTTTAAAATAAATTGCGTTTGTAATAATCAGACGTGTTTGTTCTGTTAATAAATCAGGGGTTACAATTTGCGGGATTTTTCCCTGTGTTTTTTCTGAACACCATGCATTAATGACATAAGCAATTTTTTCATCGCTCATATCAATAAACTCAATGACTGCATCATATTGATTAGTCACTGCTTCAAATTGTGCCAGTAATAATGAAGCCTTGACCCATAATGCATTAGCTGTTTGAATCTTAATAAATTTATTATGATTTAACCGTTCTAATGCTTCCATCACTTGCAACATTTCGTTTGTAATTTCATCCACCGTCTCTGCTTGCAATGCCTGAATCAATTGCATTTGCGTTGTCCCACGTGCGCCAAGGGCAAGCACGGTTAACATCGTTGCAATACTGAATGGCGAAAATAGTAAATTATTCTCTGTATGCAAGGCTTTATATAAGTTGACGGCAAAACGATTAACTTTAAGGCAGGGAGGTTGCGGGGGAGTATTAACAGTTGTTTCAGGGAGCGTGTTGAGAATGTCTGTCGGTTCTTCACCGTTGACAGGTTCGTCTTCGGTCTCACTTTTGATGCTTATCTGGTCTAAAACAATGGCATTGCCATATGAGGGAGGGATTGGTTTATTCTGCTGTTGAAAGGCAAGGATATTGTCATACAACATCTGACTTAATTGATTACGACAATCATCTAAATTCTCTGATTGTACAATAATCTCCTGCCATTCAAGGATTTTACCGATAAACCCTGTCTCCGTTTTGATATAAAGCGCGTTATAACTTGTTAGTTTCATGTCGTTCATGGTCGTTATCTAGTCAGTACTGCTTACACAAAACGTGATTGCTGAAAGTCAGCATGAAATATAATGAAAATCAACGCACAAAATACTACTAAACAGAAAGATAGCCAATAGGAAACTGACATCTACGCAGAAAATCTATTTTACTTTTACAGGGTTAATTGCGTTAAAACCTGCTGTTTTAATAATAAATATATACTATAGCGTACACCAAACCCTGTTATTGCCGTTGGAATATGGGCTAATCCGTTTTCATGGTATTGACTGGCTAAATCAATATGTACCCACGCAATCTCAGGATTAACAAAACGGCTTAAAAAACGAGTCGCATAAATATGGTCTGCCTCATTATCCTCATTATTTTCAGGGCACTGCTTGATATCTGCAATATCACTATGTAATCGTTCATCATAATCCTCATCCCACGGGAACGCACACATCCGCTCACCTGATATCTGTCCCGCTGCGATTAAGCTAGGTAGTAAATGTGCACGATTACAAAATAAACCACTATAACGAGTCCCTAACGCAAGCAGGCAACCATAAGTTAATGTCGCATAATCAATAATTAAATCAGGTTTTTCCTCACAAGCAAGGACTAAAGTATCCGCTAAGAGCAAACGCCCTTCTGCATCGGTATCCGTGATTTCAATTGTCACCCCATTACTTGCTTGAATCACATCATTGGATTTATACGCAAACGCACTAATATGGTTTTCTGCCAATGCAAGCCAGCAATCAACAGCAAAATCAACTTTTAATTGGCTCAACGCTAACAATGTACCTAACGCAACTGCACTGCCTTGCATGTCTAAATGCATATTTGCCATGGCAGGACGTGTTTTTAAATGCAAGCCACCTGTATCAAAGCAAATGCCTTTCCCCACTAACGCCACTTTCTGACGATAAGTAGCAGGACGATAACGCAGGCATAAAATACCCGCATCATTTGCCTCGCTTGCTTGCGTCACGGCGAGAAACGCGCCCGCATGTTTAACCCGTAGCGCGTTTAAATCGTAAAATTTCACATCCCATTGATGCTCTTCTGCAAGTCGCTCCACCCGTTGCCGATACAATAAAGGTGTGAGCTTATTCGCAGGTAAAGCCGATAAATAACGTGCTAACTGATTACCCCGTGCCTCTGCATAGGTTTGTGCAAATTGGTCATCCACCGCAACGCCATAGACTTCAATTTGCAAAAAAGTCTGCCCATTGCTTTTCGACTGACTTTTAAAACAAGGCATTTCTGCCGCTGCTGCCAATAACGCAGCAACAATATTTTCTGCTAACTGCGCCGCAAATACGTCTGTAAAGCCTGCAATGCAAACCCCAATGACTTGCGGATGATAAATAACATGAGGCTTAACTAATTGGCGTGCGAGGGTTAAATTTTGAAAACTGCTATTTTTTTCCTGCGAAAATCCCAATGTGACCAAACTCGCGCTTAAATTCGGTAATTCAATCGTTAAAGGACTTTCCTGCTGTTGATGACGACGCAAATATCGCTGTTTAAATACGTCCGTATAAGGAAAAACAGGCCATGCTGTCTGCAACACATGTGCGGGTAAAACCATGACCCAATGGCTTAATGAATCGATATCTGATTGTGTTGGCAGACGCGCATAACTATTAATCTTCATGATTTATCCTGTAAACGCCAGATTTTACGCTGTAACTCAAAGGTATCTGAAGTTACATAGTTCTCTACTTTTCGCATTCGTTGTTCAATATCTGTGAATTTAATGTCTAATTCTGTGAGTAAAATGGGTAATTGGGTGACAAATTGCTGTTGTTCCTCATTTATTACCGTGACGGGTTTAACAGGTAAAAATATCCCCAATAGGAGATAACCGAAAAAAATAACGGGAAAAAAGAAAAAGAGCGTAAAGAAAACCGTAAGACGGATAAAAACAACATCAATATCCCAATAATCCGCGATACCCGCACAAACGCCTAAAAGCCACTTATTTTCCTTATTTTTATAAAGTCTTTTGTAGCTCATTTTTGTTTCCGCCATTCAGGAAGGGCATTATCTAAAATAGATTCTAAAACCAAAATGCGATTTTCTAAAACCTCTGCTTTTTTTTGCAAGGCTAAAACCCGTTGCTGGTCTTCTTCGGACAATGTCCCTTTTTGTTTACTTTTCCAACGATAATGCAAAATCAACCATAACGGTAAAATAAAAACAATCAACACAGCTAATAAATCTGAGAATTCTTTCATGTTATCTCTCTACGTGGTAACAAAAACGAAGTTCTATTATTTTGCAATGAAACTGTCTTTCTTTATAGTCTTGAATCCTATTTTTACTATAAACAGACACCACTTTTTTTTATAAAAAAACCAAAGGAAAATGATGGAAACGCCCGCTTTACACGCCAAAAAAATCTTGTTTTACACCTTATTAGCCCTATTCGCTTTTGCAGCTAACTCTCTTTTTTGTCGAATGGCGTTAGGGAAAGCGTTAATTGATGGCACTAGTTTTACCCTGATTCGCCTACTATCTGGCTCAATAACCCTCGTTGTTATCACCCTGCTGTTTAAAAAATCCACGTGGCAATCCGTGCCGATGGATTATCGTGCGGCTGGATTCTTATTTCTATACGCAATAACATTTTCATTTGCTTATGGTTATTTAAGTACAGGTACAGGGGCATTAATCTTATTTGGTTCAGTACAAGCAACCATGATAGGTGTGGCATTATGGCGAGGAGAAAGACCACACCCGATTGAGTGGGTAGGATTAATTTTAGCCTTAACAGGCTTAGTGTATTTAGTTTTTCCATCACTCAACGCGCCACCGCTGACAGGTTCATTACTCATGGCAGTGGCAGGAATTGCATGGGGGGGCTATTCCTTACGCGGGCGTGGGGTACATCATCCAATTACCGCAACAACTAAAAACTTTATTGGTACATTACCGCTTGCTTTACTCATTAGCCTATTGATGTGGCAAAGTGCGCATTATTCACTACAAGGCATCATCCTTGCGATTTTATCGGGAGCTTTAGCGTCTGGTGTTGGTTACGCCATTTGGTACACCGCGTTAACGGGATTAACTGCCACCCGTGCAGCGACGGTGCAATTGTCTGTCCCGATTATTGCCGCTTTAGCGGGCGTTATTTTCTTAGGGGAAATCTTAAGTTTACACTTGATTATTGCGAGTTTTTTAATTCTGGGCGGGATTGGTTTAGCGGTGTTTGCACGGAAGTTATAAAAGTTTAAAGGACTGGCAGTTCTTGAAAGACTGCCAGTCCTCAATCGCTGGTATTCGCTGTTTAAAAATTATTTATCTGAATTTAAACATAATTCTAAAGCCGTTTCCCATGCAGGCAAACGAATGCCAAACGTTTCCGCCAGTTTAGAATTGCATAAAGATGAATAAGCAGGGCGTTTTGCAGGGGTTGGATATTCGCTGGTGCTAATGGGTTCTATGATTGGTTGTTTTTCAGCGTGGGCTAAAATTGCTTGAGCGAATCGATACCACGTTGTTTGTCCGTTACACGTCATATGATAAATGCCCGCTAACTCGGCAACATTTAGTTGTAAACGCGGGGAAATTAATTGAGCCAGTACTTGCGTAGTTGCTTCTGCAATAGAACGACTCCAAGTCGGTGCGCCCCGTTGGTCATCCACAACCCGCAATAAATCCCGTTCCCGTGCAAGGCGTTGCATGGTTAATAAAAAGTTTTTGCCCCGCATTCCATAAACCCATGCTGTACGGAAAATAAAATATTGTCCACCAATGGCTTTAATTGCCTCTTCCCCTTGCAACTTGGTTTTACCATAAATGCTCACGGGGTTAACGCTATCTTTTTCTCGATAAGGGTATTGACTACTGCCATCAAATACATAATCGGTAGAATAATGAATTAAAACAGAATTTAATTTTTTCGCCTGCTCGGCAAGAATTGCAGGTGCAAGATGATTCACTTTATTCGCTAATTCAGGTTCTGATTCTGCTTTATCGACGGCAGTATAAGCGGCTGCATTTAAAATAATATGCGGTTTTACCGACGCAACAACCCGACAAATTGAATCGGGGTCAGCTAAATCACTACGCAATAACGCATTATCATGCGTGCGTTTTGTCGTCGTTATTGCGCCTAACGATTGCGCACAACGCAATAATTCCCAACCCACTTGCCCATCAGGAGCAAATAATAAAATGCGACGGTCTGACATCAAGAACCTCAAAGCGAAAGGATAAATAATCTATGCATTGTAAAGTGTATTTACTTTAAGAAACATGAGAAGCGATTATTTATTAAACTCATGTAAACGCACAGGGACACGCTTTGCACCCCATTTACCCATTTTATCCAAAAATACCCCCGCGCAAGGCGTGCCACAAGCGGCACAACGCCCATCGGCATTTAAACCCCACGAACTCAATACAAACCAATCTCGCCCAATTAATTCCGCGCCACATTGATGACAGTAAGTACTCCCGCCAATATGGTCATGTACATTACCTGTATAAACATAACGAATGCCCGCCGCTTTTGCGATGTCACGCGCCATATTTAACGTACTACTGGGCGTATGAGGTTTATTCAACATCTTCCAACTAGGGTGAAACGCCGTAAAGTGTAAAGGCACATCTACGCCCAAATTATCCACAATCCATCGACTCATTGCCTCGATTTCCTGTGGTGAATCATTTTCATCAGGAATTAATAAATTGGTCATTTCAAACCAAACTTTAGTTTCATGTTTCAAATAACAAAGCGTATCAAGCACAGGTTGCAAATGTCCGCCTGCAATTTTGTAATAAAAACTTTCAGTAAAGGCTTTTAAATCCACATTAGCCGCATCGATATATTGATAAAACTCACGGCGTGGCGCGTCATTCATATAACCTGCTGTGACTGCAACTGTTTTTAAGCCTTCTACATGACAAGCTTGTGCAACATCTATCGCATATTCCATAAAAATCACAGGGTCATTGTACGTAAACGCGACACTGCTACACCCTAATTGTTTAGCGACTTGAGCAATAGTGATAGGAGAAGCATAATCAGCAAGAATATCAACCTCTTTAGATTTACTAATATCCCAATTTTGACAGAATTTACAAGCTAAATTACAGCCAGCCGTTCCAAACGATAAAATGGCTGTACCTGGTAAAAAATGATTGAGCGGTTTTTTTTCTATTGGGTCTATACAATAGCCACTAGAACGCCCATAAGTTGTTAATACAATTTGATTATCTTGATTCGCACGGACAAAACATAAACCTTGTTGCTCTGCCTTCAACTTACAAGCCCGTGGGCAAACATCACACTGTACACGCCCATCCGCTAACAACTGCCAGTATTTTGTTGGGACAACGCTAGAAATATTGGTTGTATTCATAAAAACACTCCTCACAATCAATTCTTATATTTATTAATACGACATATTCAGAATGTTAGCGTTAAAAATGTGGTGAAAATTTATTAAATGACGATAACACCTCTAAACATTCCGATATGTGTATAGTAACGGTATATATTAAAACCGTTTTAAAACATCGCGTAATAACTGACACAATTGGTCAATTTGTGTTTTCTCAATAATTAAGGCAGGGGAAATAATGCCCGCATCGCCTGTCGTTTTTAAGTGCATACCTGACCAGAATAATTCTTTTTGTAACATTGCCCCGCGCATTCCTGCCTGTGCTGTTGGTGCAAGGTCAAACCCCGCTAAAAGACCATAACCGCGAATGTCCGTAATAATGGGTAAATCGTGCAGACTGTTAAAAACAGTTTCTAAAAAATAAGCAGATAACTCGCTCGCCCGTTCAAATAACTTTTCTTGTTGATAAATATCTAACGTGGCATGAGCTGCAGCACACGCTAAAGGATGTCCCGAATAGGTATAACCATGAAAAAATTCTGTTACGCCTTCAGGGGCATGATTAACAATTGTATCGTAAATATCCCGTTTAACTGCGACCGCTCCCATCGGTACTGCCCCATTGGTTAAGGCTTTCGCCATTGTGATAATATCAGGTGTTACGCCAAAACTATCCGCAGCAAAGGCTTTACCAGTCCGTCCAAAGCCTGTAATCACTTCGTCAAAAATCAAGAGAATACCGTATTGCGTGCAAATTTCGCGCAAGCGTTCTAAGTAACCTTTCGGCGGGACTAAGACCCCTGTAGAGCCTGCAATCGGTTCGACAAAACAAGCGGCGATATTTTCCGCACCGTATAACGTGATAAAACGTTGTAAATCTTCGGCTAACTCTTTGCCCTGCTCAGGTTGTCCGAGGGTAAATTTATTTTCTGCCAGCCATGTATGACGTAAATGGGCGACTTGTGGTAAACCCACCCCCCCAAAAATCCGACGATTATTCGTCATCCCCCCTAAAGCCGTTCCGCCAATATTCACCCCATGATATGCCCGCTCACGACTGATAAAACGCTGACGTGCGCCTTGTCCTTTGGCTTGAAAATAAGCAATCGCTATTTTGATGGCTGTATCGATAGATTCCGACCCTGAGTTAGTAAAGAAAATTCTATCTAAGCCTGTGGGTAACAGTTTTGCTAATTTTTCCGCAAGGGTAAAAGATAGAGGATGAGCGGATTGAAAATGTGGAACATAATCTAAGGTTTGTGCCTGTTGTTGAATGGCGGCAGTAATTTCGGGGCGACAATGTCCTGCGGCACAGCAAAATAAACCTGCTGAGGCATCCAATAGTTGTGTGCCTGCTTCACTCCAGTAATACATTCCAGCGGCTTTCACGGTTAAACGCGGACGCGCTTTAAAATCCCGATTGGGTGTAAAGGGCATCCAATGATTTTCTAAGGGAGTTGTTTGAGACATGGTTTTATTCCTTGTGAATGAGCTTATTTAACCCTAACTATAAATATCTGCTTACAAGACAGTGTAGCGGGTGTTTGTGAGAACACCGATAACACACGACAAATCTTTAGAAATTTAACCTATTTTCAGGTTTACTGAACAGGAAATTACACCATGTCCGCATTCAATTTGGGTATTGTCATGGACCCGATTAACAGTATTAAAACTTATAAAGACAGCAGTTTTGCCATGTTACTGGCTGCACAACGGCGCGGTTGGACATTGTGGTATATGGAAATGCCCGATTTGTGGTTGCGTGATGGCGTGGCTTATGCGCGAATGCGTCCTATACAGGTTACTGATAACAAAACGGATTGGTTTACCTTAGGCGATGCAGAAATCAAACCGTTACACAGCTTACCCGTTGTTTTAATGCGTAAAGACCCGCCATTTGATTTGGAATATATTGTGGCAACTTACATTTTAGAACAGGCAGAACAGCGGGGAACGTTAATTGTCAATCGACCGCAAGGTTTGCGCGATGCCAACGAGAAAGCCTATACCGCATGGTTTCCGCACTGTTGCCCACCTACTTTAATGACACGCAGTGGCGCGAAAATCCGCGAGTTTTTAGCCGAACATGGCGAAATTATTTTAAAACCCTTGGATGGCATGGGCGGCATGTCGATTTTTCGCGTTGCTCAAGGTGATATGAATTTATCCGTCATTATTGAAACCCTGACCGCTCGTGAAACCCGCTATTGTATGGCGCAACGATTTATCCCTGAGATTAAACAGGGAGATAAGCGTATTTTATTAATTAATGGTGAACCTGTTCCTTATGCGCTAGCCCGTATTCCTGCCGAAGGTGAAAGCCGTGGTAATCTCGCTGCGGGGGCGACAGGCGTTGCGCAACCTTTAACGGCACGTGACCGTTGGATTTGTGAACAAGTTGGCGCGAAATTACGGGAAAAAGGCTTTTTATTTGTTGGCTTAGATGTCATTGGTGATTATTTAACTGAAATTAACGTAACCAGTCCAACAGGCATTCGAGAACTCGATAAGGCGTATCATTTAGACATTGCAGGGCAATTAATGGATGTTATTGCCAATCATTGCCATTAAATTCTCTAATAGAACAACTTGCTAGGCTTTAAAATCCTAGCAGGTCTTTTTTGTCTTTTTATAAAAAAGAAATTGATGACTTTTATTCAGCATACAGATGAACAATGTCATCGTTAAGCGTGGTATAGGCTAAAATAAACCCTTTATCGATGAATCATTGAGTTTTTGAGGTTGGGATAATGGCTGATTTAAACGCGCAACAGCGGGAAGCAATTCGTTATATAGACAGTCCGTTGCTGGTTTTAGCGGGAGCAGGTAGCGGTAAAACCCGCGTGATTACCCATAAAATTGCCTATTTAATTCAAGAAACGGGCATGAGTCCCAAAAATATCGCGGCGGTCACGTTTACCAATAAAGCCGCACGGGAAATGAAAGAGCGCGTCAGTCAATTATTGAATAATAAAGAAGCCCGTGGCTTAACCGTTTCCACCTTTCACACCTTAGGTCTAAACATCGTCCGTAAATCGCATAAAGCACTGGGCTATAAAGCGAATATGAGCATTATGGATGCACAAGACAGCGTCGGCATTTTGCGGGATTTATTCGGCGCAGACAGCAAACCTGATAAAGATTTCATCGAAAATGCACAACACACTATCAGCCGTTGGAAAAATGCCTTAATCCTGCCTGAAGAAGCCCTTGCCCAAGCCAGCAACGACATTCATTTACAAATCGCACAACTTTATGCGCAATATCAAAAACAACTGAAAGCCTATAACGCCGTTGATTTTGATGACTTAATTACTTTGCCTGTTTTACTCTTTACCCAACATGCCGATATCCGCGAACAATGGCAAAACCAACTCCGCTATTTACTCGTTGACGAATATCAAGACACAAATACAAGTCAATATCAACTGGTTAGACTGCTAACAGGCGCACGCGCTGCATTAACCGTCGTCGGTGATGACGACCAATCCATTTACGCATGGCGAGGTGCGCAACCTGAAAATTTACAACTACTCGCTAAAGATTATCCCCGTTTAAAAGTCATTAAATTAGAACAAAATTATCGCTCTAGTAATCGAATTTTACGCGCAGCTAATCAATTAATTGCCAATAATCCACACACGATAACCAAACAACTGTGGAGCGATAAAGGGCTAGGCGATGCGATTCGCGTTGTTTGCGCCCGCGATGAAACCGACGAAGCGGAAAGAGTTGTGAGCGAACTGATTCGCCACAAATTTCAACAACACACTGAATTTAAAGACTATGCTATTTTATATCGTGGCAATCACCAATCACGCTTATTTGAAGAAGTCCTGCGTTCACACCGTATTCCCTACTTCTTGAGCGGTGGCACGTCCTTTTTTGCCCGCACAGAAATTAAAGACATCATGGCGTACTTACGCCTACTCGTGAATCACGACGACGATGCTGCTTTTGTCCGCATTGCCAACACGCCCCGCCGTGAAATTGGCACAGCAACCTTAGAAAAGCTAGGCACTTATGCCAATCATCGCCACATCAGCTTGATGAAAGCCAGCGTTGAATTAGGCTTAGACAGCCAATTAAACTCCCGTGCTTTATTTCATTTACGCCATTTTACCCAATGGGTTATTGATATTGGCAAACGCGCCCAACACGAAGCCCCCGCTGACATCGCCCGTGAACTGGTGAAACTCATTGGTTATAAAGAATGGTTACGCCACAATTGCAGTGATGCGAAAACCGCTGATAGTCGGATGGAAAACGTCGAGGAATTATTAAACTGGTTAGCGAAATTAGGCGAACAAGACAAGAAATTGCCTGAAATCGTCGCACAAATCACGTTGATGGATATGTTAGAGCGTCAAAATGAGGAAAATACGCTTGATGCAGTGGCGTTAATGACCTTACACGCTGCGAAAGGCTTAGAGTTTCCCCATGTTTTCATGGTGGGTATGGAAGAAAATTTATTACCCCATCAAAACAGCCAAGATACAGCAGGTATTTTAGAAGAACGGCGTTTAGCCTACGTTGGCATTACCCGCGCTCAAAAAAGTTTAGTCTTAACCCTGACTCAAAAGCGTCGCCGCCACGGTGGCATAATAGATACCGAACCCAGTCGTTTTTTACGTGAATTGCCTGCTGAAGATATGGTTTGGGAAGGAATGCCAATTTTAAGTAAACATCCTCACGCACAACGCCAAGCAACTCCAAAAACAGAAGCGGAAAAAAAAGCCGTTGGTACAGCACATTTGGCGCATATGCGGGCGATGTTGGGGAAGAAGTGAAATAAAGAATGTTTTAATTCTTTTTAACATCAAATAACAGATATAATTGAATAAGTTCTTGTTTTTGTAAAAATACAAACTTTTCTCGCTGATAGATATTAACCAATGCGGGAATATCTTCACATTCTAGCAAGATAACCCGTCCGCCTATTAACGTTTGAGCTTGTTCAAAAATAGGAAAAATACATTCTAATATTCTTGTTAAGTTGAGGGGATTATCTTGAATATTAAAGTTTTTACCTAATTGTCCAATCAAATAAGTTTTTATTCTTTCTGCTTTTTTAGAAAATCCATCTAATGATTTTACTTTTGTCTTTGAAACGTCTGGGGTTATGATAATTTCTTTGAAGGAAAGAGAAAAATAACCATAAATACCTGTTGACATATTTTCTTCATTAAAAATGAGATATGTCTTAGCATTATGAGTCCTTTCAAACTGAGTGGCTTTTTTATGCAGAAAGCTTTCAACGTCTTTATTTTTCGGACATGCAAACTTTTCTAATAATTGAATAAGTTCTTGCTCAGAAAGTATGTCTATTAAATCAGCTAAATGGATAATGATTTCTTTAATAGTATAGCTCCTCGTTTACTTTCATTGTTTATATCAATTTTTTTGACAAGAATTTCATTTTTTTGTTTTAGTTTTGCTTTAAATCGCCGAATGGTCTTTTTCTTAGTCACTAAGAAAGTTTTATCAAAAGATTGTGTTGCCATAAAAAACACCTTTTAAGAAAGATTCCCATATGTTAGTTAAAGTTTAGTTGAAAAACAAAAGATAATAAAACAATTATTTTATTCTTTTTGCCCTCCCGCCATTTCCTGCAACTCCGCCCAAATAATCTCTTGTTGCTCAGGTGTCATCGACTCATATAGACACATAAAAACGGCGGTTTGTGTTGACTTATCTAAACGACGGCGGAAGGCATTAAGGGCAAGTTCGCCATCACGGCAAAAAATCTCGTTCATTTGTTCAACAAGATTTTGAATTTCAATGCTATATTTCATAATTGGATTAACCATCGTGGTTGTTTTATCAAGTAATAGCGATTCTTTTTAACGCCTTGATCACAGTTTCACTATAATGTGCATAAACTAGCGCGAAAATGAATACATGAAGTAGCTATTTTAGTAAGATTCCACTCCTTTTTAAAAAACTGAACATAATTTTAACGATGCAAACAACTCAACTATATGTCATTCGACATGGCGAAACGTTTTGGAATATCGCGGGCAGAATTCAGGGAACGTTAGAAAGCGGACTCACGGATATTGGTATCGCTCAAGCTAATGCGTTATCCGCTAATTTGTTAAAACTGCCTTTTCAAACAATTTACAGTAGTGATTTAAGTCGTGCTTATCAAACCGCCAAATATATTGCTGACCCCAAAGGCTTAGAAGTCGTTATCGATAGCGGGTTGCAAGAGCGTAATTTCGGAATTTTTCAAGGCTTAACTTGGCGGGAATTAGAGGTAAAATATCCTGAAGAGTTACAGCAATATCGGACTAATCCTGAGTTTATTGTGCCTAATGGAGAAAGTACGCATCAGTTTTATGACCGTTGTGCTGCTATTTTTAACGAGTTGGCAGTGCGTCATTTAGGGCAACGGATTTTAATCGTAACACATGGTGGAGTGGTGAGTAATTTATTGCGTTATGCGTTAGGAATTCCATTTGGTGCGCCACGTCGCTTTGAGGTAGTTAATACCAGCGTGAACATTTTCATGTATAAAGAGAATCATTGGATGTTAGAGCGTTGGGGGGATGTCCATCATCTGCAACATTTGCAGTCTTTAGACGATAATATTTAAGCAATGACGAATCGCTATATTCATATTCATTTATCAACGCAATCATTGCGCTATGTGACAGAAACGGGAGATTGTTGTTTTTCTACCTTGATTTCTAGCGCACGTAATGGCGCGGGCGAGGTTCGCAATAGTGGCTGTACGCCTCGCGGTTGGTTAGTGATTAAGGCTAAAGTGGGGGCGGGTTGTCCTGTTAATAGTGTTTTTGTCGGGCGACGTTTTACAGGGGAAATTTATAGCCCCGAACTTGTCACGCAGTATCCACAACGAGATTGGATTTTAAGCCGTATCCTTTGGCTGGGTGGTTTAGAACCGTATAAAAATCGTTATGGTCAGGTGGATACCTTAAGACGTTTTATTTATTTACATGGCACGCCAGACGATAAACCGATGGGTATAGCAGATTCTTGTGGTTGTATTCGTATGCGTAATGACGACATTATGCAATTATTTGAGCAAGTTGATGTGGGTACGCGGGTTTTTGTGGAGGCTTAAATAATGGATGATAAAGCGATTACAGGCTTAGAGACATTGCTTGCTAAAGGGCAGGATAATGCTTTATTACGGCTGAGTTTAGGAAATGCTTATCTACAAAAACAGCAAGTAGAAATCGCGCTACAACATTATGCGCAAGCCGTTAAACTAGACCCTCATTATTCTGCTGCTTGGAAAAGTTATGGAAAAGCCTTAGCAGAGAATCAGCAAATTACAGAGGCTATTCAAGCTTATACGACAGGTATTAATATTGCGGAGCAAAAAGGGGATCGGCAAGCCATGAAAGAAATGCAAGTGTTTTTAAAACGCTTACAAAAACTATAAACTTTTCCTAACAACTCACTTTATCTTCTAACAACACTAAAATTTTTTAAGGTAGCCATATGACATTTAAATTTATGAGTGAAGTTTTCTATTTTCACTTTAACGTACATGGACAACGCTTTGAAGTACAAATGGAACGGGAAAGTTTATTAGAAAATTGGTTTTTAACTGTGAAAAACACGGATAGCAAAGAAACACTTGCAAGCTTTATGGGGCAAAAAACCTTAGTCCCTGATAGGCAAACCGCAGAAACTATCTTGCGGCAATATGTGAAAGAGTGATTTGTGAAATTACAAAAAATGGATTGATTTAGAGAAAGAAACAAGCAATTCCCATCCATAATGGGTGGGAATGCTGTTTAAAGTGTTATAGTTACCCTGAATTGAACCTTATTGTTATATAGTTTTAATTATTGAAGTATGTTCTCAATGATTATTATTGGCTGAGAACAGAAGGTTTCCCGTTACCCTAAATTGAACCTTCATTTTTACATCTGATTTTATGCAAAAACCATTCCAAAAATATTATTTAAATATCAATAATATAGTAAAATACGATCTGGTTTGTAAAGTTTTTTATTAAAAATTTTGTCCCAGTTGTCAAACTTTACGTTAAAAAGGTAAAACCCATGCGCCCCTTACTTACTTGGTTTACGCTTATCAGTTTAACGCTCATGCTATCCTTTGTTCACGCAGCGGAAACAGAGCGTTATGGCAAACAAAAAGTAGTATATCACTTTAATGTTGCTGATTCTAAAATCTATTCCGCAGCTTTACGCAACATCCAAAATCATCTTGATGCAGTTGGCGTTGAAAATGTTGATATTATTGCTGTTCTACATGGTGATGGTCTCGCCATTGTACAAGATGCGGTTAAAGACCTAGATTTACAAAATCGCTTACTCGGCTTGAAAGCGACTCATCATGTACAATTCAAAATTTGTCAAAAAACCCTAGAAGGTCGTAAATTGGATTATCAAACTGACCTTTTTGATGTCCAAAAAGAGGATATTGTCCCCAGTGGTGTTGCAGAAATTGCCCGTTTAGAACAAATGGGCTATGTCTATTTAAAACCCTAATTAATTAAAAGAGCAGTGTTTCCACAACACTGCTTTTAAAAAGCCATTCCCCCCGCAATAAAACAATTCTTTATCTTAGGAGTTCTACCATGTTAGATATCCGCAACCTCAACCAGTTTTATGGCGAAAGTCACACGCTTTGGGATGTTTCCCTCACCGTTCCGACAGGTTCATGTACCTGCCTGATGGGGCGTAACGGCATGGGAAAAACAACATTGCTTAAAACGATGATGGGCTTACTACCTGCTAAATCAGGTGAAATTCTCTTTGAAGGGACTGAATTCCGTAAAAAATCGCCAGAAACCCGCGCTCTTGCAGGCATTGGCTATGTGCCTCAAGGACGCGAAATTTTTCCACAACTCACGGTTGAAGAAAATTTAAAAGTTGGATTACTCACCCGTCCCGAAACACAAGGTATTATCCCAGATAGAATATTTGAACTCTTCCCCGTCCTCAAACAAATGTTAAAACGACGCGGTGGCGACCTTTCAGGCGGACAACAACAACAACTTGCCATCGGACGCGCCCTTGCGCTTAACCCTAAATTATTGATATTAGATGAACCCACTGAAGGCATACAACCGAATATCGTCCGCGAAATTGGCGATATCATCCAACACCTTAATCAAACTGAAAAGCTAACGGTTCTACTCGTAGAACAAAAACTCCCTTTTGCTCGTCGTATTGCGCATTATTTCACCCTTTTAGATAAGGGTAAAAGTGTTAGCACGGGCAGTATGGATGAGCTCAATGATACGCTCATACAAACCTATCTTACTGTTTAATCAGTAATCCTAATATGACAGCGATAACTGCCACTCGTATTCCTACTCACCTTATTACAGGCTTTCTCGGTGCGGGCAAAACCACAGCGATTCTTAATTTACTCGCCAGCCAAACCACAGGCGAAAAATGGGCTGTGCTCGTCAACGAATTCGGCGAAGTTGGCATCGATGGCGCGATTCTTCAAAGCAGGGGCATTGCAGTGCGCGAAGTCACGGGCGGCTGTGTTTGTTGCACGGTTGGGGTCAATATGCAAACGGCATTAACCCAGCTGATACGAGAAATCCGTCCCCAACGTCTTTTTATCGAACCCACAGGCATTGGCAACCCTGCCAACATTCTCAAAATTTTACAAAATGAATGGTTAGCACCTTATCTTGCTGTACATGCCGTTGTCTGTCTCATAGACCCGCGCCAATTCAGTGAAACGCTACTCGACCGCTCGCCCGTTTATTGGGATCAACTTCAATTTTCTGATGTTCTCGTCATTAATAAATGTGACTTAGCCACAGCAGAAGAAATCGCCCGCTTTTATCAATTCGCGCAAACCTTACAACCTACAAAAAGCCTAATTGTCCAAACCACACACGCAAAACTAGACCTTGCATGGCTCATGCAACCACACCACCGCGAGATAACCTTAAACCCTCACGACCACGAACACCAAACCCCCGCCACAACTAGCCACATCATTTCCCTATTTCCCGAAAAATTGTCTCCTGTGAATGAAGTACGCCGTTATGAAAATTCAGGCTTTAACCGCCTAGCTTGTGGTTGGATATTTCCCACTGATTGGACTTTTTCAGAAGACAAATTGACGACTTTATTTAGTCAACTGACTAAATACCCTGCTTTTACAGAAATAGAACGTGCAAAAGGCATTTTTCGCATTGCTGACGATGAATGGCAGTTATTTAATCGTGCAACCACAGGATTAGAAATGTGTTTATTACCTAAACAAGCTGATAGTCGAGTAGAGCTGATTGCACAAGTGGGAAAAAAACCAGATTGGATGGGAATTGAAGGCGTTTTAAGAGGGTTGGTAGTATAAATTAAGCCGATTTTAGCAACGTTTTATAACCTGAGTTCGGCGAGTTTTATAAAATAAAACAGAGACCTGCTAGGTTTTCAAAACCTAGCAGGTCTGTCGGAACACACGAAAAGGGTTGAAGGACTGGCAGAGACTATTCTCTTGTTTTTCATCAAGATTAACCAGACAAGCTGTTGTCTTTTTAAAAGAATCTCGCCGAACTCAGGTTTTTATAAGTTAAATAACACGCTCAAACGCCTTATTTTCTTTGAAAAACCTCGCTAAACTCAGCTTAAAAATAGAATTAAGCCGTTAAAGTTTGTCCCCAATGGTCAATAATGGCATCTCGCAATTCATTTAAACGACTATGAAAGAAATGATCAGCTTCGTCCATCCAATGCAGATGTGGTTGATAAGGTTGATGACGCATCCAGCGTAATACATCATCAGGCACAATCACCTCATCTTGTCCGCCTTGAATAATCATTGTTGGAATATTGCTTAAACTCAGATTTTCAAAATTAAATCTTCCCACTGCGGGCGCGACCAATAATAAGCGTTTAGCCGCTAATTCCACATGAGCGCGTAAGGCAACATAACTGCCAAATGAAAAGCCTGCTAACCATAATTCAGTGGGCGCATATTCCGTGCGTAACCATTGCACAACTGTACGCAAATCATCGGTTTCACCATCGCCATGGTCAAAAACACCTGTACTTTTACCGACACCACGAAAGTTAAAACGGACAACGCCTAATCCCATCGAGTTAAATGTACTCGCTAACATATACACAACTTTGTTGGTCATCGCTCCCCCTTGTATGGGGTTTGGATGACACACAACCACAAAAGGCATATGGCTGGGGTCATGTGGATGTTTTGGGCAACTCATTTGTACTTCTAATTGCCCCGCAGGCGCGGGAATTAATAATTGTTGAGGTTTACAATGCTGATGGGGAGAATGGCTCATAATGGTAATCTCAAACGTTCAACAATACGCCCATTTTGTAAATGTTCGCTAATAATTTCATCAATATCACTATTATCAACAAAGGTGTACCAAACTCCAGCAGGATAAATCACTAAGACTGGACCTAAGTCACAACGGTCTAAACAGCCTGCATTATTGATGCGTACACATCCTTTACCCGCTAATCCTAAGGCTTTGACTTTCTGCTTCATGTAATCTCGCATGGCAGAGGCTTGATAGTCTTGGCAACAGGCTTGACCGTTTTCGCGTTGGTTGGTACAAAAAAAAACGTGATGTTGGAAATAAGAATCGCTCATGATGATTTCCATCCTTTAAGATCAGATAGCTCGCCTTTTTTAAAAGGCTTATTAAATTCATATTATTAGTAGGACGTGAATACAAACCTGTCTTTAAAATTGTGATTAATCATCATAGCAAGGATTATGCTGTCGCGTGAGAGGGAATTTTTGGAAAGGTTGATTGTCTTATCGTGGGGGAAAACAAACGTGCTAAATCGATAATTGGTACAACGGTATTATCTAAATTAAAACAGGCAATCGCCAATGGTTGCCAATATTGTAATTGTGGCGGTAATGCACAGGCTTGGTCATCACTCACAAAAAGACTAGTTGGCAAATTGGCTAAATGTACACCTGCATAGCCAATATTCACTAAACTTTTTTGATAAACCGCAATGCCAATCACATCTTGTTGTGAACGAAAAACTTTTTGCCCTTCTAAAAGGCTAGGCACATCAACGACAGGTAATAATTGATCCTGCCACGATAATATCTCACTACAATAATGCGGAGTGTAAGGAACTTCAAACACCGTTGGAGTCAGGACAACTTGCGACATTTCATGCAACCCGACAGCAGCTTGTAAGCCTCTGCCAAAATCTAAAAGCCACGCCCGACTGGTTTTTGCTGGAGTGTCTGCCATGTTTTTATATATATCATTAATTTTTAATGAGTTAGTGTGCTTATTGTTACTTTTCTTTCTTTACCATAAGGGTTAAAAATGCTTTAAGCTCTTTAAATACATCATGATTAAAATTAAAAAGTTGCTCTTTTGGTTGACGTTCTTTCATAACCGTTTCCCATGTCGTATTTTTAGCATTTCTATCTTTTTTAGGTAAAGTATCGTAACGAATATAGTTGTTTATCCAAAGTTTAACTAAATCTTTATCTTTTAATTTTAAGTCTTCTTTTCTCAACTGTTCTAAACATTCTTTAGAACATTGATGAATACAATCTGCAAGTTCGGAATCTTTTTCTTTCGCTGTTTTTAGTAAGTTTTCTATTTCACCGCATTGATTCAGATGGACGAAATAGCAAGCAAAACTAACTTCATAGACTTCTTCAGTGCTGGTATTTTCAAAACTAAAAGAGACTAATTCATTTGGCTGGCTAATTTTTTTATATTCATTTGGATAAGCGATTTTTAAAGCATTATTAATAGTTGCTAATAAATCTTCTGATTTAGATTGATCAATATCATTAATAATTCCAACTCGATCATACTTACCTTTAGAAAACTCACTGATTCTGTTTTTTAAAGCATTTATAAGTGCGGTCGGTTTTTCAGGATTACTTTCCTTAGGCGTTGATTGCCAATCAATATCATCTGTTGATTTAATCTCTAAATTATCATTTAACTGCCAGTCTTTAATCAAAGCTTCAAAAGTAAACTGATCATTTTTATCCTCCACCAGTAATAAAGTTTTATACTTCCCCCTCTACATTGTTAATTATTCTCCACGATAAGTGCTTTTAGTCGCAAGTTGATAGGCTAATGTTTCCATATCCATATGATTAGCCATAACACGTTGACTTCTTGGACTTATACTCATTTCCAAATAACTTGCATGTTCACTATAAGCACTAAGTGCAACATGATTAAACGCTTTAATCATTTCTGCACTGTGCGACGTAGCAAAAATCTGCATTTTATTAGTGGTTGAAATTTCAAATAATTTTTCCCAAATATCTTGATGTTTCGTAAAGTGAATACCGTTTTCAATTTCATCAATAAAAATAATACGGTTTTCATTGTTTAGAACCAATAAACTTAACTCGGCTATTTTACGTATTGCATCACCAAACATGCTTATAGGGAGTGCTTGACCATTATCTAAAATAAGTTTTACAACAGGTTCGCCATTAGGTGCATCAATTTCTGATGATATTATATGTTTATCAAGTAATTGTATTAGTTCATCGTATGTTTTATTTTTATTTTGCTGTTTTAAATCACTATACAATTTAGCATGGCTTTTATTATTTAAACGGTAATTTGTATGTAAAAATGGGTATGTATCTATCTCTTTTTTCGGCGTTATTCCAACAGTACGTACTCCTGATTTTTTGCTAGTAGCCTCCTCTTCAACAAAACTAGAAAAGATATAGTTTAATTTTTCTCCAAAAAAATTGCCTTTTACAGCCATACACTTGTTTGAAAATTGTTTGGATAAAAAATCCAATACTTCTTTATCCTGAATTTCAATAATGTTATTAAGGTCAAACCCAGAGTTATACGACACTTCAATATCCGAACTGTCGCTTGAGTCATGCTTGCTTAGTTTTAGACTAATCGGTTTATCTATTTCTCGATTGTGGAAAAAATAAGCCCATACTTCATTTTCTGAAGTTGGTCTGAATTGTTTTAAGGTATTAAATAGACTTGGAAAAGGAAATGAAGCAATTAATATTGCTTCTAATAACGCTGTTTTACCTGCATTATTAATACCTCCAATTAAGTTAATGGTTTTAAAACCTGACATTTTAAATGAGTCAAAACATCTAAAGTTTTTTATTTCAATGGATTCAATCATTATAAAAGTGCTTCTGAATTTCTTAACATTTCATTCCATTTTCGGCGGCAAATTGTTCAGACTGTGCTGTTAAATATTGCCATAAGGCATCGCCATTGCAGATATACGTCAATTTATTGCGATAAATAACTAATTGACTAATTGGTGATTGAGGCAATTTCATTATATCGGGCATTGGTTGTGGGTAAAGATTTTCGCGTTTGAAGTTAATCGTTTCTACTTCATCACATACCATTCCTAATAAAGCATTCTCTGCAATATTTGCAGGTGTTGCCGTTTTTGTCGTGGTGGGTGGTTTTAGTAAAAAGAAATATTCGCGTGCTTCGGGTACATCGTTGATTAATGACAAGTCTTCGCTCATACAGAGAACATAAGATTCTTGTCCATGTCCGCCAAAACGACCAATAAAACCTTGTTCTGTTCGGATGGGGTGCAAGTCGGCAATGATTTCTACCGTTTCTACATCTTTTTGCGGTATTAATAGCTGTGTGCCATCGATAACCGCAAAGACGTATAAATTAGGGTTGTATCCTAATGTTCCTGTATAAGCATCAAAAGCTGTTTCCCGTGACACTAGACTTGCCCCGCTAAGCCTTTTTCAATCCAGTCTAATAATTCGGTATCTTGATAAGGTTTGGTTAGATACGCGGTTACGCCTGCCGTGCGGGCTTGCTCGCGGTGTTTTTCTGTGGTTCGTGAGGTGATCATAAAAATTGGCAATTTTTGGGTTGCAGGATTGGCACGCACGTGGGCAGTTAGTTCTAAGCCGTTCATCCGTGGCATTTCCATGTCAACCAGCATGACATTGGGGCGGGTTTGGTTCATGACTTCAATCGCTTCTACGCCATCTTTAGCAAGTAGTGCTTCAAAGCCTGCATCTTCTACGAAGGTCGACAAGGATTTTCTGACGCTGAGTGAGTCGTCAACAATCAGAATTTTCGGCACGCCTGCGGGTGCGTTACCAGCGTCATCGCTAGCTTGTTGTCCCATGTAGTTGCTTAATGCCATTTGCATGGGGGAGCGTAATAGTTCGGGTACGTCTAAGAGTGGGACTAAGTTACCATCGCCCAGAATGGCCGCGCCAGAAACGCCGCGTACTTTGGTGACGTATTTCCCCATGTTTTTCATTACGAGGTCATGGGTATCGAGTAATTCATCGACTAATACGGCAGTTACGCCTGTTTCTTCGTGGACTAATAACACGGGTTTTGTATGATAGTCTTCAGGGGCAAATGGGTCTCCTTGCACATTTAGTAAGGATGACATATTTTTGAGAGCAAAGACTTTTTTGCCCATTTTAAAGGTGATTTCGTTACCAATTTGATGGAATTCACCTGATTCAGGAGCTAGGGCTTGTTCTAGGGTATTGGTTGGAATACCGTAGTGGTATTGACCGATACGGATAACGAGGACGTGTAACGTTACGAGCGACATTGGCAGTTTAATAATAATGTTTGTGCCTTTGCCTGTTTCGGATAGCAAGTCAAGCGTGCCTTTCATTTGTCGTACGTTGGTATAAACCACGTCCATTCCTACACCGCGTCCTGAGACTTGGGTCACACCTGATTTGGTAGAGAAGCCTGACATCAGAATTAAACGTGCTAGTTCTGGCTCGCTCATTTCTTGGGTTTCAGTGATTAAGCCTCGTTGTATCGCGGTATAGCGGATATTGGTGTAGTTCAAGCCTTGACCATCGTCTTTACAACTGACAACGATGTTATTTCCTTCACGGTAGAAACGTAACACAATCGTGCCTGATTCGGGTTTACCTAAAATGCTACGGTCTTCTGAGGATTCTATCCCGTGGTCAACGGAGTTTCGCAGAATGTGCATGAGTGGGTCAGCGAGGTTGTTTAAGACATCGCTGTCTATCATGATGTCAGTTCCAATGACTTCTAATTCAGCTTGTTTACCCGTCATCCGACAAGTTTGGCGAATATTCCGTTGTAGTTTGGAAATAATTGTACTGACGGGCACCATGCGGGTCGTCATGATGTTGGCTTGGAATTCTTTGTTTAAGCGTTCATGCTGAATCAGCATGGTTTCTAGCTCAGACAAATCGTTGCGGATAGACATGCCCAGTTCACGCGCGTCAGCGATGGATTCAATAAAGCTGTGCGCAACGCTGTGTAATTCGTTGTATTCTTCAAACTCTAAGGGGTCGAATTCTTCATCATCTTCGGCGGTTTTATGGTAGCGGTTTTCAACTCCTGTAATCCCGCGAATGTCGACGATGTTTTCTAGTTCGAAGGTCTTGCGTTGTAAAACCATCCCTTGGTCAGTTAGTAAACGGGTATTACCCAAGACGTGGCGTAAGCGTTCATGAATTTGCCCAATGGAGATGGACAACTCGCCAACGAGACGCATTAAGTTATCAACGGTACTGGTAGGCACACGGAGCACTTGTTCAGGGCTACCCGTATCAGCAGGTGCACCACCTGCTGCTTTTTTCGGTTCGGCTTTTTCTGCGCCGCTGTCTTCTTTATCGCTCCCTGTTGTAGGTGTTGCTTGTACTGCTTTACGAGGCGCGACAGGGGCATCTAAGTTGCCTTTGTCTATCTTGTTCGCCCAGTCTAGTACGTCTTGTAAAACTTGTAGGGCTTGCGGAGGCGGGTCATCTTGTCCTGTGAGTGAGTCGACCATGATTTCTAAGCAGTCGGCTGCTTCGGTCATGGTGTCTGTCAGGGCTTTAGGTGGGGAAACTTGGTTTTGTGCAAGGTATTCTAAAATATCTTCCAAGTGGTGGGCGATATTGGCAATACCTTTGATACCAATGATATTCGATGAGCCTTTGAGTGTATGGGCAATCCGTTGCGCCCGTTCAATTTCGGGGATAGTTGGCTCTTGAATAATGTTTTGAATACATTTGGTAAAATCTGCTGCGTTTTGTGGGACTTCTTGCAGATAGGCATCGTATAAGTCGCGATTAATATCTTCTGGTGGAGTCAGTAAGATATCTTCAGGATTCGCTGTGGTTTGGCGATTGTAAGCGGCGGCTTCTTCGGGGCTTTCCTCGGTGGTTGAGCCCTTCATGAGTTTTTGCAGGAGTGCGTAGGCTTGTTGGTCGTTTAGAGGGGTTGCCCATTGCGGTTCGCGGAAATGGTTGACCAGTTTTACGACATTATCGGCAGGTGATTGTAGGTAAGATAGAACTAAATCTGACCAACTTTCGAGTAGTTTTTTCGCTTTTTGACGCGCACCTAAGTCTTTTTCACCGAGTGCTTTGACGTTTTCCGCGATAAACATGGAGACTTCTTGCAAGCCTTCTAAACCCAGCATTTCCGCAGCCGCATAAAGGCGCATGACTTGGTCGGCATAGTTTTCAACGGATTCGTCAAAACCTGCCGCACCGTTGGCTAAACTGGTGTATTTTCCAAGATTTTCCGCTAGTTCTTCTTTTGCTGATTCTAGTTCACTTTGGAGAATTTCTAAGACTTCAGCACTACCTAAGGAGATTTCGCCACCTTCACCGCCTGAGGTGTCTAGTTCGCTCAGTTCTGCATTTTCTTCTTCGTCTATTTCTTCGCTATCGGCTTCTTCGGTGTCGGTGATGCTGTCAACATCTGCAAATTCTGCTTGATACGCGCTGGTTTGTTCTTCAGAGCTTGAGGGCTGGGTGAGGAGTTGTTGTAACGTGCTTGCCCGTTCTTCATCTAAAGGAACAGACCAAACAGGGGCTTGTAGCAGTTCAACCAGTTTTTGTGAACCAACTAGCGGGTTGTGTAGGTATTCTAAAACGACAATTGGCCACTGTTCGAAATAGGGCTTAACGGCGAGTTTTTCCGCAGGTTCTTGTGTGCCAAATGCCATGAGGTTGTCATTGATGAACGTGCAGACTTCTTGTAAGCCTTTTAAGCCTGCCATTTCTGCTGCGTCCCAAATGGCTTGTACTTGATTAGTATAGTTTTCTATTGCCTCTAAAAGGGCTGGGTTATCGTTTTCCATGGAGACACATTCCTCAAGAGCGGTTGACAAGCCCGCGATGACATCTTGTATTTGGTTTTGGAGCAATTCTATTATGTCAGGCGATGCAATCACTAGAGGCTTCGTGTCAGCGGTTGTCGCGCTGGCATGACTGTTGGGTAAGAGTTGTTGCCGTAACGCTGTGAGGCGTTCCTCTTCCAGTGGTTGCACCCATGCAAAATTTTGTAGTATTTCTAATAAACTCTCAACGCCTAAACGCGGATTTTCTAAATAGGCAATGCTGGCATCTATCCAGTCCGTCAGTATGCTTTGCGCGGCGGCTCGAATTTCTGGTTCTGCCATGCCTAATTGCATGGCATTGTCGTTGACAAAGGTGCAGACTGTTTGCAGCCCTTGTAGTTGTGCCATTTCTGCTGCGTCCCAAACCGCTTGTACTTGTTCAGTGTAGCTACCAACTGCCATCAGTGAGTCTTCGCTACCTGTTTCAGCATTAACAATGGTTTGCACAATATCAGTGAGTTGGGATTTTGTATCATGTAATTGCCCAATGAGTATCGCTAAAATATCAGGGTCGGCTAATTGAATGTCAGCTTCAGCGGTTTCGCTAATTGTTTCTACATTGGGCAATTCGGTTGCTAATGATGCAACATCATTAATTTCACTAGAAATACTAGATAGTTCTGTTTCTGCACTTGTTTGTGTGAGTTTTTCAAGTAATTCTAGGGCTTGTTCATCAGATAAGGGGGTGACCCATGCAGGTTGTTGTAGTTGTTCAACCAGTTGTGATGCATAGCCAGCAGGGGCTTGTAAATATTCAATAACCGCAGGTATCCAATGTTCAAATGCACTGACAGCAGTTTGACGTTCTGTTAATGTTTGCGCACTTAAGCCCATGACATTGTCATTGATAAAGGTGCAAACAGTTTGTAACCCTTCCAGTTTTGCCATATCGGCAGCATCCCACAACACTTGCACTTGTTCAGTGTAGTTTTCTACCGCCATGAGTAAGGCTTCACTGCCATCTTCTTCTGTGGTTAGGGCTTGTAACGGTGCTTGTAAGGTTTCTGCGGTATCTGTGAATTGTCCGATGAGTAACTCGATAATGTCAGGGGAGGCAATCACAATTTCTGTAACAGGTTCTGTCTCTGCTGTACTTAAGTCTTCTGTGTCTAGTTCAGGTAAATCAGATAATTCATCATTCATTAACTCATCGTTATCAGTAACTAATGGTTCATGAAGCTCTGAACTTTCTTCGATGACTTCTTCAGTATCAAAAGTGGATAAATCGGGCAAGCTTTCGGCTTCTTCTAACATGACTGTTTCAGCATCTTCAATATTTTCAAGCAATGCTGAATCATCATTTATCGGTGTTGTTGGCGTACTTGTCACTGGAGTTAATAGATGAGCATGTAACTCGGCAGCGCGTTCATCATCTAAAGGATACGCCCATGTTGGTTGTTGCAAGAATTCGACGAGAGGCATCGCCCCTGTGTTGGGAGCTTGTAAATACGCAATGGCTAAACCAATCCAATCGGTAAATAAAGCTTGCACACTTAAACGACTTTCTTGGTCTTGACTACTCAATGCCATGATGTTGTCATTAACAAACGTACAAACTTCTTGTAAACCCATTAGTTGAGCAAGTTCTGTCGCTTCCCAAATACTTTGAACACTCTCACTGTATTCACTGACCGCATTTAACAGGGCTTCACTATTATTTTCTGCTTCCGTCACAGCAATAAAGTTTTCTAATAAAATCGTGTTAGCATCAGTTAATTGTGCGATTAATAACTCAATGACATCAGCAGCTGCTAGTTGTATCGAGTTGTCTGTTGTCGTTTGAGCAGGAATGTCCGAAAGCATGGACTCATCTGTTAATGCGTTCTCTATTTCTGTAATAGTTTCCGCGCTTAACGTGTCTATTGTGCCAGCATCTCGTGTTTCTGTAGAATCCGATTCTGCGGGGAGTTCATCAGAGAATTGTTGTTCTGTTCCTGCTAATTGCATGAGTTGTGCTAACAGAATATCTGCTTGTTCATCATCTATCGGATTTGTCCAAACAGGATGTTGTAAATACTTCACCAACGTTGTGGCATTTTCTGCAGGCTCTTGCATGTATGCTAACAAATGCGGGGCGCAACTATCTAATAATGACTTGCTGGCAATCCGATTGGCTTGCGCTTGCTCACCTAATTCCATAATGTGATTGATGAGGATACCGCAAGTTGTTTGTAAGCCTTCTAAGTTAGCTAAATTCGCCGCGTCATAAATAGCTTGCAAATTGTCTGTAAGCTCTTCAATTGATTCCAATAATTCTGGACTTTCATCATCTGATTGTGCAAACTTCGCAATGACTCTAACTAAATCCGTTTGCACTTCTTCAATTTCTAACAAGAGCGCGTCTAAATGTTCGTTTGTTTCTAAAGTCCGCGCTGTTTCTACCGACGCATCTTCTAAGAAATTTGCTTCATTTTCAGTAACTAAATCAGGCGAGTTATCTTCGGGCATTGTCAACGTTTCTACTGCCTCATCCATGACGATAGTATCAATATCTGTCATAAGACTATCCGCTACTGTTTCCGTCATGACTGCTTCGTTATCAGCTAAGACATCTAAATGAGACAGATTCAAACCATCTTCAGTCGATGTTTCGCTTGGTACGTCGTCTTGTTCGAAAGATTGTGGTGGTAACGCTGTTTCTTCCTCAGAGCTGTCTAAGGCAAAATTTTCTTCCTCATCATTCATTTCAGAAGCGAGTAAAACATCATCATCAATAAATGCCCCCCCCCAGTCAGGTTTATCGATTTCAATTTCTAAGGTCGGTATCTCTTCTTCTGGAATTGATAAACGTGCAGGCGGTAGTTTTTCAGAGATAGAAATTTTTTCAATTTCAATTTCTTCTGGCTCTTCTGGCGATTTACTGGTTATTGTTTCTACTGCATTTGTAGGAATCGTGGCTGATGTTTCAACTTTAGGCGGAGTAACAACTGTTTGTGTTGTGGTCGTAACAGGCTTAATGCTCGCTAATAGATTGCTACTTGGGCTAACACGTTTGGCATAACTGGTTTCAATCGCAGGTACAATGCCCTCGCGGGTAAGTTTGCCTAAAAGATTATTTGCTGTTGCCTTACTCATTGGGGATGGCCATTGAGTGTCTTGCAAATATTCCAGTAATAACGGCGCGCCTTGTTGAGGGGTACGTAAATATTCTAAAACGAATTCCGTCCAATGAGATAAATGCTCATAAGAGGCTAAACGCTCTGCTTGTGGAAGCGTGCTGAACTCAAAAAAGCTATCATTAATAAAGGTATAAACTTCTTGCAGTCCTGAGAGCGAATCAATTTCTGCTTTTTCCCATAAGGCTTGAACAGTATTCGTATAACCTTCTATTGCCTCTAGGAATCCATCACTATCATCTTCTTCCGTAACGAATTTGCGTAAAGTTTCGGATAAAACATCTGTAACGGCAACGACTTCATTTGCGGCTGTTTCTAATTTGGAAGAGCGTGAAAACTCTTGAGTTGTTGGTGATGTATGAGTAACTGCTGTATTTGCAACTTGGGTTTGTTGTGGCTGAGACATTGCAGAGACTGCGCTGATATCATCAGTATCAGGCATAAAATCTTCATCACCCATGTCATCAGAAATTAAAAGTTCTGACTCATTAATTTTTGATAAATCTTGGGTGTCTGCTGCATCGTCAGTAAACGTTGCGGGTAAATTTGTTTCTGCAAGTGCTTCAATATTTGGTAAATCATCAATAAAATCATCCGTTACATGACGTAATGCATTTTCTTCAGCGGCTAATGATATTTCGTCAAAAACAGGTAACGGTGTTTCTTCTATATTTTCGTCTGATTCTTCACTGAATATATTGTTAAGACTACTTTCAACTTGTTGTTGTGCCAATATTTCTTGAGCGATATCCTCTTCACTTAGAATAGGTTCATCAGAAAAAACTAATCCATCTTCATTGGGCAACTCATCAGCAATTAAAGCAGATTCGTCAAATTCGTCGATAATTTCAGGACTTGCGACTTCTTCCGTTACGGTTTCAGGCAGTTCATCGGCAAGTAAAGCAGATTCGTCAAATTCGTCGATAATCTCAGGGCTTGCGACTTCTTCCGTTACAGTTTCAGGCAGTTCATCGGCAAGTAAAGCGGATTCATCAAATTCGTCGATAATTTCAGGGCTTGCGATTTCTTCACTGACAGTTTCAGGCAGTTCATCAGCAATTAAAGCAGATTCGTCAAATTCGTCGATAATTTCAGGGCTTGCGACTTCTTCCGTTACAGTTTCAGGCAGTTCATCGGCAAGTAAAGCAGATTCGTCAAATTCGTCGATAATTTTAGGAGTTGCGACTTCTTCACTGACAGTTTCAGGCAGTTCATCGGCAAGTAAAGCGGATTCGTCAAATTCGTCGATAATCTCAGGGCTTGCGACTTCTTCCGTTACAGTTTCAGGCAGTTCATCGGCAAGTAAAGCAGATTCGTCAAATTCGTCGATAATTTCAGGGCTTGCGACTTCTTCCGTTACAGTTTCAGGCAGTTCATCGGCAAGTAAAGCAAATTCGTCAAATTCGTCGATAATTTCGGGAGTTGCGACTTCTTCAGTGACGGTTTCAGGCAGTTCATCGGCAAGTAAAGCAGATTCGTCAAATTCGTCGATAATTTCAGGAGTTGCGACTTCTTCCGTTACAGTTTCAGGCAGTTCATCGGCAAGTAAAGCGGATTCGTCAAATTCGTCGATAATTTCAGGGCTTAAATCATGATTGGTAACAGTTTGAGAAGTTTCTTCAACCGTTAGCGCAGAATCATCAGTTTCATTAGGTTCAGCAGTTGAAAGAATATCATTGCTCGATACTGTAGAAACAATCGTTGCAATTGTAGATAAATCATCAGTTAATACTGCTTGATTGCTTGCTTCTTCATCCGCATTGAAATCTTGCGCCAATAAGGTATTTAAACGGCTAATTTGTTCCTCAGCTAAGGGAATTGCCCATACTTGATCTTGTAATAAGGTAATTAACTTTTGCCGTGTAGTTTCATTTGTTGGTGCATAAAGATAGTTAGAAACCAATCTCGGCCAGCGTTCTATCACTTCACATAATTGTTGCTGATGTGATACATCACTTTGTAATTCTTGCAATTGTAGGCAGGTCAACTCACAAATATGTTGTAATCCTGCAAGATGCGCTTGTGTTGCAACCTGCTCAATACGCTCAATATACTCAATACATTGCTTAATAGAAGCGGCATTATTATCTAAGCGTCCATCTGCTAATGTTGCAAGTGCTTCATATAAAAGATAGGCATCGTTAGCAACTGTAGCGTGAAGATCGTCTAATACAGATTGAAGTATGGCGGACATGGCTGGCTACCTGAACAGTGTGGCGTAGGCGTAGCACCTTGCGTCATTAGTGATAGGCGGGAACAAGAGAAAGATTCAAACATCCAACAGAATGTTGTCTGGGATAATAGGTAAGCAATTATCCCAGACAGAATTGATTTAGCTGGTTGGTAATTTGAACACCCGAATGGACTCAATCAATTGTTTGGAGAAGTCCACCAAGCGGTCAGTTTGAATTAACTGTTCTTCCAACTGTTTACCTGTTTCTTGTGTACTCATTTGAATGGTTTGGGCGCGTTCACGCAATTCGTTAGAAATTTGCGCTTGTTGCCGTGATGCCATAGCGATTTGTTCGACCACTTGCACAAGGTTGGAGATTGTATTCTGGGTTTCTTTCATCTGTTCCCCAGACCGTTCTGCAAGGCGTGACCCTTCAATCACCTGTTGAATGGTTTTATCCATCGTGGCAATTGTATCGTTGGTTTCTAACTGGATGTTCTTCACCAACGCCGAGATTTGGGAGGTTGCGTTCCGTGAGCTTTCAGCGAGTCGTTGCACTTCGTCCGCAACGACGGAGAAGCCGCGACCTGCTTCCCCTGCGGCGGCTGCCTGCATGGATGCGTTTAACGCAAGTACGTGTGTCCGTTCTGCGATGTTGTTAATGATGTCAACGATGGAGCTAATTTCTTGCGAACGTTCACCCAAACGTTTAATCCGTTTTTCTGTTTCATGGATGGTTTCACGAATTTCAGCCATCCCGTCCACGGTGCTGGTTACGGTTGCCAACGCGGTTTGTGTAGAGCGTGTTGCTTGGGTTGCGATTTCGTTACATGATTGCGCGACTTCTGCAATTTTGTTCATGGCTTCGGCGGCGGCGGCAAGTTCTGCCATGGTGGTGTCCACCACTGCGCGTTCGGCTTCTGCCACTTTGGAGACGTTGCTTGCTTGCACCCGCACTTGTTGGGAGGCTGTTTCTACTTCGTCTGTAATGCGACGGACGTTGAGCAACACTTTACTGGTTTCGGTTGCCATTTGGTTGATAGCGTCAGCGAGCGGGCCTGTCACGTCTTCGGTCACAGGGACTTGAACGGTTAGATCTCTTTGAGAGAGCTGGAAGGAGGCTTTTAACAACTCAATAATGGAGTTGTTGAGCATTTCGTTTTCTTTCTCAGCTTTAGCGAGTGCGGATAAGCGGTCATCCAGCAGACCGTTAAAGGCATTTGCGAGTGTTTCTAGTTCGTCGCCTGTGCGAATGTCTGCGCGGGCGGTGAAGTCCCCTTCAGCAACTTTAGACACGGTTTGTTCTAGTACGCCAATGGGTTTTGCAATTCGACCGAAAATTAAGAATCCTGCAAGCCCCCCAAACACCAACGCGATGACGGCGATAGGTATAGAGCCTGTTAAGATTTCTTCACGAAGCGCAATCAAGCGTTCAAGTGATTCGGTTTCTGTGAGGTTTGAGAAGATTGCCCATTGTAAACCAGGTACGTTAATCGGCGCGTAGGCGGAAAGCACGAAGTCGCCTTTGTAGTCGTCAAACATGTCGAACCCTGTTACCCCTGAGAAGGCAGCACGAGTCCCTGGATTGTCCACTTTTTGCAGACCGACGGAGGTATCTTTTAATTCCATGTTGTCAATGGCTTCACGACTTGTGCCATATTGTTCTACGGATTGTAAGTAGCCTTCTTTGTCTTCCACCAGTGCGCGGCTGTCGTTACGCATTGTACCGTCAGCAGAGACGATAAAGGTTTCTCCTGAGCGTCCTGATTCGTCTAACCGCCAAGCGCGGTCATAGGTCATGATGTTGTTAATGCTGTCGATGGGTAGCTGGAAGACAAGAACACCAATTTTGAGGTTGCCATCAAAAATAGGGGCGGCAATAAAGGCTGCTTGTGCGTCGTAAGAGGGGAGATATTGAGCAAAGTCAATAATCGCGAATTGGTCAGGTGTTGTTGCTTTATTGGCTTGTTCAAAGACGTTAGCAATCCCTGTTTTTGCGAAAGGGCCATCTAGTAAAGATGATCCAAAATCAACGCCTTTAACAACAGAGTAAACGATATAGCCTGTATCTGAGTCGACTAAGAAAATATCATCAAAGATAAAACGGTTCATGTATTCCCGAATACCTGGATGGTAAATCTGGTGTAGTTGGGTATAGGTTGAGCCGTCTTTTGCCGCGAATAATTCTTCTTTTGTACCTAGCGGGTTTGAATTGTTTGCAATGTAGAAGTATTGCATTGCAATACTGTTATCATTTAATTGTTGAAGCATTTCGTCCATATTCGGTACTTCATTGACGTTTAATGTACCGTATTCTTGAGCGAAATCATTTTCGTAGTAGTGCTTTACTGCTTCACGATATTCTGCAATAGGTAATGGCTGTGACTGGGGGACTGGAGGCCCTTCTTCTATTTGAACACCTGCTTCATGTTGGAAGCGCGGGAAGGCTTCTTTAAAACCGCGCATTGCCTCTATCGTTGTGCGAGAACCTGCATAAGACTGAATCTGGTTAATCACAAGGTTAAAGTAGTCTTCCACTTGAGATTTTTTGGTATCTCGAATAGAGCTGATTTTTTCTTGTGCCGCATCAGTGAGGGCTTGTTGTCCTAAGTTTGAGGCAATATCACCCGTAAAGTATGCAGTGACCACCACAGATACCACCGCGAGGAACGCTGAGCCAAGGAACATCTTTTGCTTAAGCTTCAGTTTCATGTTGTTAGTCTCCGTAACGACGGGTATATACCCAGCATGATTCGTATTAAGTGCATAGTAACCCTTTTGAGCGCGTGGTTAAGCGGCAACCTTTCCCGCTAGTGATTCAAAAAAACCTTGATGATCAAAATTAAACCAGACTTCGCCACTCTTTTCATAGCCTTGAGTTGCGAAAGGTTTCAAGACGGCAGGCAGGGGGGGGAGGCTATCTAATCTATCACTATTCATAAAGATGACATGTTGCGGTAGCTTATCGAGAATGATAGCACCTGCCGCTTCACCTCTCCCTAAAATCAATAACATATTCTTTTTACTGATTCGATTTTCTAACCCTAAAAGTAGGTTTAAATCAAACACGGGAACTAAGTTACCCCGTAAGTTAATCAGGCCTAATAACCAGCTTGCGGTATTAGGAATTGGACAAATAGAATTCACTTCAATTAATTCGCTGGTCGCATTTTGTGCAATGAGTAACCCAATATTGCCAACATGGAATCCTAAGCGACGAATAATTTCTAATTGCCCTGTTGCGACTTGGCTTGTTTCTGCTTGACGTGTTAAGGGACGATTTAATGCTTCACTTGGGGATAACCATGTTGTTTTCATGTGATGCCTCGTTTAGATATCACCTTTAGGGGGAGCTACGAAGTCTTGTAGGGCTTGACCGTTGTAGTGGAGAAGCGCGGGAGTTCGTCCAGGGAAGGATACCCAATCGGTATAAGACTCTGTGTCGTCGCTGACGAGACCATGACGTTGCATGAAGTAACGAATGTGACGCATTGCTTTTGTCATGGAGCGGCGGTCACGCATGGATGACAACGCTTTAGTGGGGGTGTCATTGAGTAACACTGTTTGCATTTGTCGGTCATATTCTTCACGGGTCAGTCCTGCCAGTTGTGCAAGTCTATCCAGTGTAGGACCACGTCTATTCCCTTGTAAACGTTCCATTGTAGTAAACCAAATGGCTAATAATGCTTGAGCAAAACCAGGATGTTTAATCAGTTTGTCGCGTCGGATAACAATGAGGTCAAGAATTTCATTGGAGACTTGACGGCTATCAAAGAGAACCCCTGCTTGTTGTGCGCGAACTAAGCGTTCTACGTTGGGGTTACTGGTGACAATGCCATAAACTTCGTTATTAAGTAAGGCATCTGGTAAATTGGTTTCTGCCATATTTGCCAGTTTTATATCGTTAAAATCAATTTGGTATCTGACAAGATAACGGTCAAGTAAGTAGTGGCGGGCTGAGTATTCAACTAATCCAATGGTTTTTCCGCGAATATTTGTATTTGCGTTTGCAGGAAGTAGGAGTGCATCATTACCATTACTCGCGCTCATGATGAGGACGACATCAGATTCTACGTCTTGTTTAACTAATTGTGCGATAGCATCTATGTTAGTAATAGCAACGGCATCAACTGTACCACTGATGTATTGGTTAATCGTGTCTGCGTAATCGCTGGACACGAATTGAATATTTACTCGATATTTATCTTGATAGGTGGCGTAAGTATCTTCGTCTTTTGCTAAATACCAAGGCATCCATGCTGTATAGGAAGCTGCTGCAAAACTGAGTTCAACGATGGGTTGTTCCTCAACGGCAGGCGTTGCACTCCCTGTATTTGTTTTAACGGCATTTGTTAGATTATTAATAAAATCACAGGCTGCCAGAGGGAGTAAAAGGAGGAAAATCAGAAGGGTACGAGTAATTTGCATCAGTTGATAAGATGGCATTGTTCATCATTCCTCTATACACAGTTAATGAGTTGTTATCGTTGTCAACTGACTGATTAGAAGTAGTGTAGCATCCCCTCGCAAATAGCATGATTAGGTAAACAATCACTTGCTTTAAATTACTGGGTGACTAGTCAGTCAACCTGACATATAAAATTCTGGCTTGAGTGAGTGCTAGAATAGTAAAAAAAAACATAAATAACAAGTTATACCGTTAATCTAATGTATAACTTTATATGTTACGCTTATTTTTTTGATTTTTAAAAATAAAATACACAACAGATTGTTGCCCGTTGTGTATTTTTTCAGCCAACCAATGGTTATTTAAAATTATTGATTTGCTCGATAATTTGGTCTGGCGTATAAGGTTTTTGTACTAAAGATTTTCCGCCTTGCATTTCCGCCCACATACGGTCTGCTTTTTGACCTTTGCTAGTTACGAAAATAATGGGAATATCTTTGGTGGATTCATCGTGCGTAATTTCACGGCAGGCTTGATAACCGTCCATTTGTTGCATGACCACATCCATAAAAATTAAATCAGGTTTTTCGGATTTCGCCTTTTCAATGGCTTCCTGTCCAGAGGCTGCTGCAATGACTTGATAACCAGCATCAGCAACAATATTTTGAATATTCATGCGATCGACGGTTGAGTCGTCAACAACAAGAATTTTGTGAATAGGCATTTTGTATAACTCCTCACTTAAATTAAAAGCTGATGTCCCATTATGTTGCGCATGAATGGGATAAGCATTATTAGATTCTCACATCATTGTTTTATAGCACTGTTATGTGTCGTGTTTAGCCGATTTGCTATCACGCTTTTTATTTGACTATTAACCCCCTGCTTCTGCATTGGGTAAGAATTGTTTAATCACTTCCCTTAGCTTTGCCTGTTCTACAGGTTTAGTCAGATAAACGCTTGCACCTGCCATCGTACCGCGCAGTTTATCAAATCGAGAACCTTTCCCCGTTAACATCACAACAGGCGTATTTTTGGAGATTTTTTCTGATTTAATGACTTTACAAACTTTATAACCGTCAATCCCAGGTAACATCAAGTCTAAAAAGATGATGTCATATACTTTTTGTTTCGCAAATTCGAGGGCTTCTTCTCCTGTTTCGGCAAAATCAATTTCCATTCCGTAAAGACCTAATTGGATTTCCATTGATTTACGTACAGGTAAACTGTCATCCACCACCAATGCCTTAATGCCTGTACGTGCAGCTTGTTGTGCGCTATGCGCTGCACCTTGTAAAGCAGCACTGCTTGCTTCATCTAAGGGGGTATCGCCACCAACGACTAATTCAGGGACAAATTTATGTACATCGATGGTTACTTTATCTAAAACTTCTAATACCCGTTTTAGGGTTAAAGGGCGACGTAAGTAAATTTCTGGGCTTGTTTCAGGTACTGCAGCTTTAGTCACCTTAACAATAGGGATGTTATTGTGATGAACACTGAAACTTTTCCATTCACTGATTGAATTAGCACTATCCACATCAACCAGTAGAATTTCTGCACTTGCCCGTTCTGCTGCGCCTACCATAACGTACTTACGGCTACGTGCAGCGGCTAATTTAAAAATACTACCCAATGTGTTGACTTCATTAGGTGCTAAACCAAACACACCCACCTTAAACGTTTTATCCATAGTGATAGCTTCCTATAATATCTATCAGTCTATTTAGTATAGCGTGAGTTCGCGTGTATCCGTAAGAGGATATAGGCGACAACACATGCTGTTCAACTGAGTTGTAATTTGTTACATCATACAACAGCAGAGATCAAAGTTGACATCCTGTTCTGTTGGAATGGGTTTTTCATTGATATCTGGTTGCTCGAAGAAACGTATTGTAAATCTTTGTTTACCCCCTGTAATCTCAGCAAAACAATGATGTTCTGGGGGAAGGCTAACACGCACTAATTGATAGTTATTAGCTTGATTGTCAAAACTGGACTGAAAATAACCTGTTATAGCCGTTTCTTGTGAGGTTGGCGCACTATTTCGGATCATGTAAAGGTTTAACTCTATCGCTTCACGAATGGGTTCTATGAGTGCTAACCATTCATTGACATCATGTAAGCGTTGTTTTGGGTTTTTTTGTAGCCAAAAATGGTAAGCAGGTACATCAAAACGGCATAAACCTCCAGCAATATTGCTTCGTTGCCTAATAATGTTTATTAATGTGGATTGGCTGACAATCTGGTTTGGGTGGCTACTGAGTGCAGCAAGTCTATCCAGTAAATGTTGTATTTGTAAAATTAGCTGATTGACCCGTTCTGCATCAGCATTGGGAATATGTTTCCAACGTTCTAAACCAACCAAATGATGTTCCAAATCTTGAATTAAATCTTCTCGTAAATTCAATCGCTCCATCACATCTAAGATTTTGACAATATAGTCAACTACAGTACGGCTATCCCAAGCAGAAGGCCCTTTGATGTGATAATTCAAGCCGCCAAAGAGGTATTCTAAGCGCAACATATTTTTGATGCGGTCATTGAGCGGGTGTTCGTAGGTAACTCTTTTTTTTGCGAAACTCATTATGAATTAACTTTTTAGTAGAATTTAAGTCAAGGTTGCGTGGAGGTTTCACAAGCTAACTGTTGGTAATAATGGTGAAAATGCAAAACTTGTTCATATACCGCATTTGGTGAAGTGTCGTTATGAATCACATCATTTGCACATGCCAAGCGGGAGGAGCGACTGGCTTGTGCTGCCAAAATTTGGGTTGTTTCTGTTGCATTAAAACCATTACGCAGTGCTAATCGTTGGTATTGTAACGTAGTTGGACAATCAACCACTAATACTCGATTAACCTGTGTAGTTTGTCTTGTTTCGACTAATAAGGGAATGCTAAAAATACAGTAAGCATCAGTTACCATCGTTGCTTGTTTGTGCATTTCATTGCGAATTAATGGATGCAAGATGGATTCTAAGCGTTTGCGTTGTTGGCTATCTTGAAAAACAAATTGGCGTAACTGTTGTCGATCAAGACGACCTTCTGCGTCTAAAATAGTTTGCCCAAAGACCTCAGCAATCATAAAAACAGCGGGTTGTCCCGCTTGAGTCAGTTGATGCGCAATCACATCTGCATCAATAATGGGCACACCCAAAGTAGCAAAGTGATTGCTAACTGTCGTTTTTCCGCTGGCAATTCCACCTGTTAAACCAATAATGAATGGCTTAGTCAAGTGACACCTATCCCCGTCATGTGTTGATACCAATGTACCAGTAAATCCCCCCATAGCAGGTAAATCCAGCCAGCCGCTGCAAGGTAAGGACCAAAGGGAATAGGAATATTTCTATCTTGTCCACGAATAACAATCAAAGAAATGCCAACTACTGCTCCGACTAAAGAGGAGAAAAGAATAATCACAGGGAGAGCTTGCCACCCCATCCACGCGCCTAACATTGCCAAGAGTTTAAAATCGCCAAATCCCATGCCTTCTTTACCCGTTATCAGTTTGAATAGCATATAAACTGACCATAGGCTTAAATAACCCGCCATAGCACCAATGACACTATTATATAGACCAACTTGAGGATAGAAACCCAATAAATTAAGTAGGATACCCAACCAGAGAATGGGTAGAGTAATCGCGTCAGGGAGTAATTGATGGTCTATATCAATCATGCTCAGTGTCAACAATGCCCATGTTAAAAAGACAAAACCAAGCAATGGCAATCCAAAGTCAATAAGATGCCATGTTTGCCAAACGGTCAACATGGCTAAGAGCGCGCTAATTGCCTCAATCGTGGGATAACGAGCAGAAATAGTCGTGTGGCAAGCGGTGCATTTTCCACGTTGCCACAAATAACTAAATAAGGGGATATTTTCTAAAGCGGTAATATGGTGTCCACAGGATGGACAGCGCGATGCAGGATAGGCGAGGTTAAAAATAGGTTCATTATCTGTAGTTGTGGATGGTTGTTGTAGCAATTCCGCACACTGATTACGCCAGTCACGCTCCATCATAATGGGCAAGCGGTAAATCACGACATTAAGAAAACTACCAACAATCAACCCAAAAATACCAACACAGATAATGGCAACAAGTTGATGGGTCGCAAGAAACTCAAACATATCCATATGATTAAACAACAGAACCCATTTTAAAGATTGGTAAGTACATTGCCACGACTAAACCCCCAATGACAATCCCCAAGAACGCCATAATCATGGGTTCTAACAAACTACTCATTGCATCAACCAGTGCATCAACTTCCTCTTCATAGAAATCAGCCACTTTACCAAGCATCGTTTCTAATGCCCCAGATTCTTCACCAATCTGCACCATTTGCACCATCATATTGGGCCAAATTTTTCCCTGATTACGCATACTAGTCGCCAGTGCAATCCCTGTTGAAACATCGTCTTTAATCTGTAACACCGCTTCTTGATAAACAATATTGCCTGTTGCGCCTGCGACAGAATCCATCGCTTCAACCAAAGGCGTACCCGCAGCAAACATAGTTGCCATGGTACGGGCAAAACGTGCTACGGCAGATTTACCGATTAAGTCACCAAAGATTGGCATTTTTAATGACATTCGTTGTAAAAAACTGTCAAAGGCAGGAATACGTTTCTTCGCTTGTTTAAAGGCAATGACACCACCAATAATAGTTCCAAAGATAATGTACCAATATTTAACAAATTTCTCGGATAAGTCCACGACAAATTGAGTTAAAGCGGGTAAGTCTGCACCAAACCCTTTAAATAAATCCGCAAACACGGGAACTACGAAAATCATCAAAATAGCGGTAATAATAAAGGCAACGACAATAACAGCGATAGGGTAGGTGAGTGCCTTTTTAATTTTCTTTTTAATCCCTTCGGTTTTTTCCTTATAGGTTGCTACTTTATCTAATAAGGATTCTAATGCCCCTGCTTGTTCACCTGCTTCTACGAGGTTACAGAATAACGCATCAAATTGATCAGGATGTTGGCGCAAACCATCTGCTAACGTTCCTCCTGATTCAACAGTCGCTTTAATATCAAGAAGCATTTTCTGCATACGAGGGTTTTCTTGCCCTTGCGCAACAATATCAAATGCTTGAATTAATGGCACTCCCGCACTCATCATCGTGGTCAATTGCCGTGCAAAAACTGCAATATCTGAAGCTGTAATGGGTTTTCCACTACTATCACCAAAAAGTGGTTTTGGTTTTTTGCGTACACGAGTTGGCGTAATTCCTTGTTTACGCAATAACGCCTTTACCAAAATTTCGCTACTACCGGTTAACTCCCCTTTCAGCTTTTTACCTTGTTTGTCTGTACCATCCCAAATGTAAATTTCTGTTTTTGGAAGGTTCGCTCCACCTGCGGTGGTCTTTTTCGCAACATTTTCTGCCATAGCATATTATTCCTTGAGGACAACACGATTGATTTCTTCTAAAGAAGTCAATCCATCTTTGACCTTTTTAAGACCTGACTGACGTAAATCAGGGATACCCTCTCGTTGAGCTTGGTCTGCTAAGTCGACTGCATTTTTGCCTTCCATAATCATACGGCGCATTGCGTCAGAGATGGGCATCACTTGGTAAATCCCTACCCGTCCTTTGTAACCAGAGCCATTACATTTTTCACAACCATCTGGACGTGGTCCATAAATTTTAAAATTAGGGTCATTGACATCTTGTTCTTTAAACCCTTCTTCTATCAGTGTTTTTTTAGGAATATCAATTTCTACTTTGCAGGAACATAAACGACGACACAGACGTTGTGCCATCACGAGATTGACGGAAGTTGCAATTGCAAAGGGGGCAATTCCCATATCGATCATCCGTGTCAACGTTTGTGGTGCATCATTGGTGTGTAAGGTTGACATTACCATGTGTCCCGTGGACGCAGCTTTAATTGCAATACTGCCCGTTTCTAAATCCCGAATCTCACCAACCAGAATAATATCAGGGTCTTGACGTAAGAAGGCTTTTAATGCCTTTGAGAACGTCATTCCTGTTCGTTCATCGACTTGAACTTGGTTAATCCCTGGTAAGTTAATTTCTACAGGGTCTTCCGCTGTGGAGATATTAACATCTTCTTTATTAAGAATATTTACCCCTGTATAAAGTGATACCGTTTTACCACTCCCTGTAGGACCTGTTACCAACACCATGCCATATGGATTTGCAAGAGCCTGTAAATATAGCTCTTTTTGCTCTGCCTCATAACCCAGCTGATCAATATTTAATTTTGCCGCCGAAGAGTCCAAAATCCGCATAACGACCTTTTCACCAAACAAGGTTGGGCAGGTACTAATACGGAAATCCATTGATTTATTTGCGGAAATTTTTAACTTAATCCGACCATCTTGAGGAACGCGACGTTCAGATACGTCCAAGCGTGACATGACTTTAATCCGAGCAGCTAATTTACGGTTTAAGCCAATCGGGGGGGTAGAGATAGTGCGCAACATTCCATCAATCCGAAATCGAACACGATAGAATTTTTCATAAGGTTCAAAATGCAAGTCAGATGCGCCCATTTTAATCGCATCTAGTAACATTTTATTGACAAACTTTACAATTGGAGCATCTTCAGCATCATTTTTTTCTTCTTCTTTATTAGCCCCTTCGCCTTCTTCGCCTTCTAGGTCTAAATCGTTAAACTCTCCGTCTAAGCCTTTCATGCTCGTGTCAAAAAGTTCCGCCACTTTTTCCATGAGCTTGATAAGTTTGTCTTCTTCTACCAAGATGGCCTCTGTATTCATCTTGGTCTGGAATTTGATTTCGTCTAATGCAGGAAAGTTAGTTGGATCAGACATTGCGACAAATAGACGATTGCCGCGTTTATAAATAGGTAATGTGCGATGTTTTTTTAATAATTTTTCATCAATTAGCTTAATGACTTCGGGATTTAACTCGACATTTTCGATATCAACCAGTGGAACCCCTAGTTCTTCAGAAGCAGCATGGGCAACTTCCTTGCTGCCCAATAACTTTTTTTCAACAATATAGCTAGCAAAAGAAATGCGGGTTTTGAGGGCTTCTTCAAAAGCCTGTTCTGCTACAGCCTCGGTAAGCAAGTTTTCGGTAACTAACTTACGGGCTAGCCCTGTGAGAATGACTTTAGATTTCGTTACTGACATAGGCTTTAACCTGTGATTACTTTTGTAGAATACTAAGTTATATCAGCCCAACACGCCAACTTTTATTTCGCAGACGATAAGGACACCCAGTCAAGTGCATCACACTGATACTCTTTAGGTTAGACTGTTTGTGACCGCATTGCTTTCCTTGTCGCTTTATGTACGTAAAACTTACTTGTTTTTGCTAGTAAAGCTGTACAAAACGATAGTTTATCGTGTGAAGCAACAGAAAATTTAGAAAATCCACTCAGTCTAAGAAATAGTGTGAATACAGTGAATGTATTCACACTATTGGCATTATTACCTACCGTACTGCTAACTTAACGCATTTCTAAGAAGTTTTTTAACAACGCATGACCCTGTTCAGTCAATATAGATTCAGGGTGAAACTGTACCCCTTCTAAGGATTTTAGCGTTTTATGACGCACACCCATGATTTCGTCAATTTGACCCTCAGGGGTTTCTGTCCATGCGGTAACTTCTAAACAATCTGGCAAGCTATCCTTTTCAATGACTAATGAATGATAACGAGTTGCTTGATAAGGGGTTTTCAACCCTTGAAAAACACCAATATTCTTGTGATGCACTAATGAGGTTTTACCGTGCATAATGGTTTTTGCACGAATAATATGCCCACCAAATGCTTGCCCGATACTTTGATGACCAAGACAAACACCTAAAATAGGCACTTTGCCTGCAAATGCTTGAATGGCAGGAATAGAAACCCCTGCTTCATTAGGCGTACAAGGTCCTGGTGAAACAACAATATGTTGAGGCGTTAATCTCGTGATGTCTTCAATGGTGATTTGGTCGTTTCGATACACATGAACATCTGCGCCCAATTCACCAAAATATTGCACCAGATTGTAGGTGAAGGAATCATAATTGTCTATCATCAATAACATATAACAACTCCTTAACCTTTTAGTTGAACTGATAAACGCCAGAGGCTGCCATGGCAACGGCTTTAAACATTGCACGTCCTTTATTCAAAGTCTCATTCCATTCATTTTCTGGCACAGAATCAGCCACAATACCTGCCCCCACTTGAATATGTAAGACCCCATCTTTAATCACAGCTGTGCGGATAGCAATTGCTGTATCCATATCACCATGCCATGCGAGATAACCGACTGCCCCCCCATAAATACAGCGTTTAATCGGTTCTAACTCGTCAATAATTTCCATTGCCCGAACTTTAGGCGCGCCACTTAAAGTGCCAGCGGGGAATACTGCACGTAAGACATCAATTGCGCTTAAATCAGGTTTAATTTGCCCCGTCACATTCGACACAATATGCATAACATGTGAATAACGCTCTACAATCATCTTATCCGTGAGCTTAACGCTACCAATTTCAGCAACTCGCCCTACATCATTACGCCCTAAATCAATCAACATTAAGTGTTCAGCACATTCTTTAGGATCAGCTAATAACTCCGTTTCAAGGGCTTTATCGCTCGCCTCATCAGCACCACGTGGGCGTGTGCCTGCGATGGGACGCACCGTAATTTCTCCTTGCGACAAACGCACTAAAATTTCAGGAGAAGAGCCAACAACATGGAAATCTGCTAAATCCAAATAAAACATATAAGGCGATGGGTTAAGATTTCTAAGTGAACGGTAAACATTTAACGGCGACACAGGACAAGGAATTGTCATGCGTTGCGATAAAACCACCTGCATAATGTCACCATCTAAGGCATAGGCTTTAATCCGCTCAACCGCGTTTTTATAGGCTTCTTTACCAAATCCTGTTACAAAATCACTTTCGTTCACGGTATAAGGCGGCGTGTTATCGACCAATGTCGGACGGTTTTCCCGCAACTGCTTGACTAACGCATCTAAACGTTGCTCTGCTTTTGCTAACGCATCTGGTATATCCGTATCTGCATGAACAATTAAATATAATTTCCCTTTTAAACTATCAAAAACCAATACCTCATCGGATACCATCAATAAAATATCAGGCGTTTGTAACGGGTCAGACTGTTGCGCATGGGCTAAACGCGGCTCGATATAACGAATCGTATCGTAACCAAAATACCCCACTAAGCCCCCCATAAAGGGCAAAACATGTGGTAAAACAGGAACACGAAACCGTTGCTTAAAGTTTGCAACCCATGCTAATGGATCACTCACTTGTAAACGCTCGACAATTTGCCCAGATTGCCACACTTCAATCGCGTTACCCCAAACGCGGACGACAACCTTTGCTGGTAAGCCGATAAACGAATAGCGTCCCCACTTCTCACTACCTTGAACAGATTCAAATAAGTAAGAATACGCCCCATTAGCTAATTTTAAATAGGCACTTAACGGCGTATCTAAATCGGCTAATACTTCACGTAGAACGGGGATGCGGTTATAACCCGCTTGGACGAGTTCAGAATATTGCGCTGGGGTCATGCTAAATCCATTTAATTAAGTCAAATGAAAGGGGAATACAACGGCATAATATTTTCAGATAAGGAAAAGAAAGGACAAAAATAGATAGGTCATGATGTTAAGTATTTTTTTAAACTTAATACAGCAACGTACTATTTTAACAAAAAATGCTTAACGAATGGAAAAACACTACCTAACAAACGTTATATGTAAATTCTAACAGAGCCATGATGAATTTTCCGCCTAGATGATGAACAATGCGCACACTTTTCCAATCACATAATGTGAAAAAGTGAGAATCTTTTCTTTATTAAATCGGCATCACGCACAAAACTTTCATTCATCACTTCAACCAATCACCAACCAGCTCAACATAAATGGCATGGTTACAGCCGCTATGATGGTCTGAAAAGTAATAATATTTGCCATCAATGTTGCATCCCCCCCCATTTGCCTTGCCAAAATATAAGCAGAGGTTGCCGTTGGTAACGTACCATATAAAACAGCAATCGTACTGGTTGCTTGATCTAAACGCATTAACCAACAGAAAGACCACACACATAAGGGAAAAATAAATAATTTCAAGCCAGCACTAACTAATAAACTTTCCCAATGCGCTTTAAACGCACCAAAACGCAAACCTGCTCCAGCCGCTAATAAACCTAATGCTAAAGAAGCCTTCCCTAAAATACTAAACGTCTGTTGCAAAAAAATGGGTAATCGCCAATCCAACACATTCAAACTAATACCAATCACACAACCTATAATTAATGGATTACGTAATAATGCTTTAAAAATTACACCCCAATGCGTTGGCTCATGCGTTGCGTAATGCGCTAATATCGAAACACATAAAATATTCGCTAAAGGAATCATACAAGCCATCGCTAACGCCGCTAAAGGAACACCAGCTCCCTGTAATAATGCTGCCGCAACGGCAATACCGACATAAGAATTAAAACGAACACTCCCCTGAAAAATAGAGCTAAACCCCCGTCCATCAACCGCTAATACCCCACGTATTAACCACGTTAACAACCCAACCAGCAACATACTTCCTATTAATGCCACCAACATCGGCACAATATTTAATCCCTGCAACTGCGCTGAAGATAACTCATTGATAATTAAACAAGGAAATAAAATATAATAAGTCACCTCTTCCATGGGTTTCCAAAAAACATCATCAGGAAAATGAATATGGATTAACAAATATCCCAAAAGAATAATTAAAAAAATCGGCACTAATGCCAAGCTAACCGTCAACATGATGAAAAAATGACCATATAAAAACAATGAAAATTAAAATGTTATATAGATAAACTGTTGAAAATGATAAAAAATAAACACAGCTTAATCCTATATCCCCGCCTTTAATTCTTTGCTTGGTTTATAAAACTAACCCAACGCTATTTCCGCCACTTAATTTATACAAAAAACTAGGTCTCCCCCCTGATTTTAAAGTTCGTTTTGCTGTCTATACTAAAAAACAAACCGATACTAAATAGCAAGTATCAAATCAATAACATGTTTTAAAACAAAAAATAAAAAATGGAACAAATTCTGCAAGTTGAAATCTACGTGTTAATCAAGACAACAAACTTAAATAATGCATTACAGGAGATTCAAGACAAATCATGCAATCTAAAATACTCATACTTTCCCTGAGCATGACACTTGCCTTAGGTGGATGTGCAGGCATAGAGAACTACATGGGGGCTTTAACGGGTAATAGTAATACCAATAGCTCAGGTATGGACGACCAAACCCGTACCCGCGTGGAAGGGACTGCATTAGGCGCGACCTTAGGTGGACTTGCAGGCAACTTAATTGGGGACAATACCAATAGTACCTTAATCGGCTCTACACTGGGTGCAGGTATTGGCTATGTTGTCGCAGATGAAGTGGCAAAACGCAAACAAGCCTATAAAAATCAAGAGGAGCTGATTGCAACTGAAAGTCAACGGACAGAAGAACTCACTCGTGAGTTAAAACAAGTCAACAGCCGCTTAAAAGTAGAAATTACGGCTTATCGTAGCCAAATTAGCAAGCTACAAAAACAAGCGGAAAAAGATGCCAGCAAAAAAACACAACTTTCTGCACAAAAAGCACTGTTAGATGCGCGTTACAAAGAATCACAACAAGCCCTGAAAGGGATTAACAATGAACTTGAAGTGACTCAATCCCTCTATACCGATGCAAAGTCTCAAGCGACAACAACAGATCAATCTAAGTTAAATACTTGGAATCAACGTATTAGTATGTTGAAGCAAGAAAAAACTCAGCTAGAACAACAGACTAATCAACTTCAAGCCTTAAGCAGTGAAATTGCAGTGTAATTCAAACACCATCAGGAGCGTAAGATGAGAATTATCGTAACCATCCTCATAATTAGCAGCTTAAATGCTTGTGCGGTCAGCGATGACCCCAGTGAAGGTGGATTCTTTGGAGGCGTTTATGGCATTACATCAGGGAACTATGATCGTCGGATTGAAGAGCGTGAAAACAATCTCTCTGCGCTAAAGGATTTACAAAAACAAAGCCAAACGGAACAACAAAGCTTAACGACAGAAAAAGCCAGCGTTTCCGCTCGTCTCTCTACGCTCCAACAGCAAAGTAAACAACTGAATGATGAAATTAAGCAACTCTCTCAACAAGTCCGTGTGATTGACGCTAAAAATAAAAATGTAACCCAGCAAAAACAACAGCTCACGCAAAAAACTGAACGTTTGCAAAAAGAACTGAAAAAGTTACAACAAGCCAGTACGGTTAAACAAGTGGCTGAAAACGATTTACAAAACTACGAACGCGAAGAACAACGCCTGCGCCAAGAAGTAACCCAGTTAAAACAAGATTTATATCTACTAAAATAACGGATTAATTTAATCTGAGTTGTGCAAGTTTCTTTTAAAAAAAGACAACAACTTGTCTGAATCAGGATTTTCAGAATTAACAGAATTTGAAACCCTTAAACCAAAAAGTCAGATGAATCACGCTTTTTAATCCTGCTAATTCTGAAAATTCTGTGAATTCTGATTCAGACAAAAAAAGACCTGCTAGGTTTTGAAAACCTAGCAGGTCTCTGTTTTATAAATCTTGCCGAACTCAGGTTAAATAAAAAAAGAGAAGATAAAAATTACTTTTACCTTCCCTTAAGCATTAAGAGGTATAAATTATTTTTTAACAGACTTAGGCAGATTAGAATTGACAACATCCATGCCTTTTTCTGCCCAACCAGCTAACTCAGATTTCACATCCACCAGAATTTCAATGGTTTGACGTGCATTTTCCATTAATTTTTCATTCATTTCTGCAAATAAGCGAGATTGAACGTTAACTAAGTCTTGAACGTTTTTCACATCGCTCATGGCTTGCAGTTGTTTTGAACCACTTTCCATGTATAAATTAACCATTTCCATTTGACGTTGGGTCAAACGAGTCATTGCGGTTGTGTTGATTTCGCCTAACTCTTTCATCGCATCCATTGCGACTTTGTTCATGTCTGTCCATTTCTTGAGTAATTCATTATCCATCAGCGGGTTCTCCAACGAAAGTAATTATTAAGAAAATTATAAAAGCGTGTTTTAAAGATTCGCTTTTATTTTTAAAGACATTAAAATGTTTTGTGCAATGCATCACAATATAATGACGCACTGCACAATAACGAAACTCAACACGCCTGTCAAGGGCTAAACGCGAGAAAAATTAATGAATGAACTTTAAATAAAACAATTTATTATTAGCTAGCCCTTAACAAAGAGTAGCATTAACTCATATATAAACCGCCATTGACGGACATATTTGCACCTGTGATGAACGCTGATCTTTCATCAGCTAATACTTGCACCATCCAAGCGATTTCTTCAGGTTTGCCTAAACGACCAACAGGAATTTGAGCAACGATTTGGTTACGGATTTCTTCTTTAATTGCCATAACCATCGCTGTACCGATATAACCCGGAGAAATAGTGTTTACGGTAACACCTTTACTTGCTACTTCTTGCGCAATTGCCATCGTGAAGCCATGCATCCCTGCTTTAGCAGCAGAATAGTTTGCTTGACCCGCTTGACCTTTTTGACCATTGACAGAAGAAATATTGATAATACGACCCCAGCCACGTTCCACCATGCCATCTAAAACTTGTTTAGTGACGTTGAAAACGCTGTTCAGGTTGCTACTGATAACGGCATCCCACTGAGTTTTTTCCATTTTACGGAACATTTTATCACGAGTAATACCCGCATTATTGACCAGAATATCAATGGGTGCGCCCGCTTTTTCTACTGCTTCTTTCACCATGGCAACAGCTTGGTCATAATCAGAAACATCCCCTTCGGCAATGAGAATATTCTCATATCCTTCTGCTTTTTGTTTCGCTTCCCATGCTGGACCATCGTCAATACCTTTTAACCAGTTAGCGACAACGATATAGCCTTCTTTAGATAACGTTCTACAAATTTGTGTACCAATACCACCTGTACCACCTGTAACTAAAGCGACTCGTTTTGTCATAAAACCTCCGTTAACTATGTTGTTTTGAATAAATCAGTCCATTGTGAGGAGAGGGCTGATAGTAATGACATCATTGTGACTACAGGTCTTTATTGTTAAAACAAAAGCTAAAACTCTATTGTTATACAATAAAGGGAAAAAATCATGAAGATTTAGCAGGTTTATCTTCATCAACAACTGAATTCTTTTTTGTATCTTTCAGGCTATCCACTGATTTTGTGGGTAAGGTTGCACGAAAGAAACTTTCTTGCATATCTTTCCATAACGTGATGTTTTGCTCTGCAATATCCGTCATAAAAGAAATGGGGTTATACATTTTTGCGCGAGCATCTTCTTGTTGTTTAGAAAATAAGCCTAAGCTGCGCTCAAAGTAGTTTGCCAAAATACCTTGTAAGGTATCCCCATAAAAACGGATGAGTTGGGCTAATACTTCACTACTGAAAATGGGTTCACCAGCGGCTTCTTGCTCTAAAATAATTTGTAACAAAATGCTCCGTGTAATGTCTTCACCCGTTTTTGCATCTTGAATGTAGAATTTAACATTATCCCGTACAAGGGATTTTACGTCATCAAGCGTAATATAACTACTAATCGCGGTGTCATATAAACGACGGTTTGGATACTTTTTTATGATGCGAGGGGAGTTATTGTCTGGTGTGTTCGTCATATTTAACTGCATAGCCATCTTCTCTAGTGAAACACATGACTTAATCACGCGAAAAAAGCACCGTCAGTGTTTTTATTAACCAGTAACCTGCATAAAGCACTAAAACTATTGTACTTCAATCAGTGGTCTTACAAAGAAAACAGTGGAATTTACAAGACTGATTAAATACCACTGTTTCTTGTACGCTTAGGGCTTAGCGTTCAACTGCTAAAGCAACCCCTTGACCGCCACCAATACATAAAGTTGCTAATCCTTTATGTGCATCACGACGCACCATCTCATGTAACAGAGACACTAATACACGCGCACCTGATGCACCAATCGGATGACCTAAAGCAATTGCGCCCCCGTTTACATTGACTTTGGATAAATCCCAACCTAAATCACGGTTAACAGAAATCGCTTGAGAAGCAAAGGCTTCATTGGCTTCGACTAAATCTAAGTCGGCAACTTTCCAGCCTGCTTTCTCTAAACACTTACGGGTTGCAGGAATAGGACCTGTGCCCATGATGGCTGGGTCAACCCCTGCTGTTGCATAAGCAACCACACGCGCCATGATAGGTAAGCCTAACTCTTTTGCCTTGCTTTCACTCATTAATAAAATAGCGGCAGCACCATCATTGATACCTGAGGCATTTGCAGCAGTCACAGTCCCATCAGATTTAAACGCAGGGCGTAATTTACCCAAACTTTCTTTGGTAGAACCATGACGGGGAAATTCGTCAACTTTGAAAACGACAGGGTCGCCTTTCTTTTGTGGCATGACAACAGGGACAATTTGACTATCGAAGTGTCCCGCTTTTTGAGCTGCTTCAGCGCGTTGTTGAGAAGTTGCAGCAAAACTGTCTTGCTCATCGCGACTGATTTCAAATTTAGCAGCAATATTTTCGGCAGTAATACCCATATGATAATTATGGAATGCGTCGGTAAGACCATCCACAATCATAGTGTCGCTTAATGTCCAATCGCCCATTTTAACCCCTTGACGGGATTTGGGTAAAACATGTGGGGACGCGCTCATATTTTCTTGACCGCCTGCAATGACAATTTCAGCATCACCACAACGGATTGCTTGCGCTGCTAAGTGTACAGAACGTAAACCACTACCGCATACGATATTAATGGTCATGGCAGGGACTTCAACGGGTAAACCTGCTGCAATCGCTGCTTGACGGGCAGGGTTTTGCCCTTGTCCGCCAGTTAAAACTTGTCCGAGAATCACTTCACTGACTTGCTCGGGTTTGACACCTGTCCGCTCTAATAAGGCTTTAATGACAAGCGCGCCTAATTTAGGGGCGGGAACATCAGCAATTGAACCGTTGAAATTACCAATCGCAGTACGGACAGCATCTACAATAACAACATTTTCCATATTTTGAGTTCTCTACGTTTGCTTATGTTGTAAGACAGGGCTACTTTAAAAAATATCAATAACAAATAATGTTAACGATATTGATACTACATGATTTCACAAAATTTATGATGATTATCTACAGAGAAAATCATCATGGTTTTGATTGAGGTAGGCAAAACTAAACCGTTTTAACCAGAAAGAAAAAACATAACAAAGTATTATTAAATATTGGTGTCTATTGTTAAAACAATCATGTATTGAATTATTTGAAAATATAACCGTTATTCAAATCATCACAAAAATTCTAATAAGTATAGCTGTTTTAATAAGATATAAAAACAACATGCTTTTTGTGGTTTTATATCCGTTTTTATTCTTATAACCACGGGGTTATCAAATGATAGAGTCTAAATAGAGCCCCACGATTTTTATGGATAAAGTCCCGTGCTTTTCTGCCTACTTCTTGGCAATGAGCAGGATTGGTTAGCCAATCACATAATGCGTTAGCAACCTCTGCCTCATGTTTAAATTGTTGCGCTACACCAATTTTTATCAGCTGTTTATAAATATCAGAAAAATTAAAAACATATTCGCCTGTGATAATCGGTAATCCTAATGCGGCAGGTTCTAGCGGATTATGCCCTCCGACAGGGACAAAACTCCCGCCGACCACGCTTATATCTGCACAAGCGTATAAAAGTAATAACTCTCCCATTGTATCACCGAAATAAACATCCGTTGTTAAATCTCCCCGATTTTTTTGGCTACGGCGACAAATTACAAAGCCTTGTTGCTCGCAATATTGAGCGACTTGGTTAAACCGTTCAGGATGACGTGGCACTAAAATTAATAATGCGGTGGGTAACACTTGACGCACTTGCGCAAAAACGCGCAGTAATAACGCCTCTTCGCCTGAATGCGTGCTAGCAGCAATCCAGACAGGACGATTTTCCCCCCACTGAGCCCGCAATAAATTGGCTTGCTCCGTCAATTGCTCAGGTAAATGTAAATCAAATTTAATACTGCCAGTTACATGGACTTGCTCAGGATTTACCCCTAATACCATAAAGCGTTCAGCATCTTCCATATTTTGCGCGGCAATTAAAGTGAGCTTTTGCAATGTTGGACTGATTAAGCCACGAATACGCTGATAACCCCGTGCAGAGCGTGCAGACAATCGCGCATTTGCTAAAAAAACAGGGATATGTCGTTGCTCACATGCAGCAATTAAATTCACCCATAACTCTGTTTCCATCAAAATTAATAAACGTGGTTTACCAATACGCTGAAAAAAGCGTTGCCATGCGTCAGGAAAATCATAAGGCAGATAAACATGCGCCACACTATCACCAAAGACGGCACGCACCCGTTGTGAGCCTGTCGGTGTCATGGTTGTTACTAAAATCGGTATATTTGGATAATCAGTGCGTAATAACTGAATGAGGGGAATTGCGGCTTGCATCTCGCCGAAAGAAACAGCATGAATCCAAATAAATGGCGTTTGTGGGGACATAACAGGAAAAAAACCAAACCGCTCCCCCCAACGTTGCCAATATGCCCGTGCGTAAAAACCACGCCAGATTAAACGCACAATTAGCAATGGAATCAATAAATACAGTAAGCTTGTATAGAAAAAACGCCACAAATGGTAACGCATCGAACACACTATTTTTTAATTAAATTTAGAGAGTAACAAAACGCATTTTCGCAAATGGCTTACATTGATAATCCCCTGTTAAGCGAAGAAATGCAACTTAAAAACGCCATTTTAACCAAACTTTAACCCATTATCGCCTATCGTTGCACAAAATAACTGAATCAACTTTGTAAAACGCTGTAAAATAGCATAAGTGTATAAACAGAGATTTTTAAGATGCAACCACTTATTTTTGACGCAGAATTAATTAAACGCTACGACAAAGCAGGCCCACGCTATACCTCCTACCCGACGGCTGTCCAATTTCATACAGGCTTTAACAGTGCCGCTTATCGCGCCGAAGCCCTACGTAGCCAAAACCCACAAACGCCATTATCGCTTTATTTTCACATCCCTTTCTGTGATACCGTTTGCTTTTACTGCGCCTGTAATAAAGTGGTCACTAAAGACCGCAGTCGCGCCGCGCCTTATCTTGCCCGCGTCTATCAAGAACTGGCATTACAAAGCCAACTATTTAATCCTGATAGAAAAGTCACCCAACTCCATTGGGGCGGTGGCACGCCTACCTTTTTAAGCCATGAAGAAATGCGTACTCTCATGGCAACAACCCGCCAATATTTTCAACTACTCGACGATGACAGTGGCGAATATTCCATTGAAATTGACCCCCGAGAAGCCAAAAACGATACTATCGCCCTGCTGCGCGAACTGGGTTTTAATCGCATGAGTTTAGGCGTACAAGATTTTGAGCCAACGGTACAACAAGCGGTTAATCGCCTACAAACTGAAGCAGAAACGTTTGCCGTCCTCGATGCCGCCCGCCATGAAGGCTTTAAATCCATCAGTATCGATCTAATTTACGGGCTACCCCATCAAACCGTCGAAACCTTCTCCCGCACCTTAGACAAAATCATTGCGGTACAACCTGACCGCTTATCCGTCTTTAACTACGCCCACTTACCGACGTTATTTAAACCCCAACGGCGGATTAATACCGAAGAATTACCCAGCCCAGCAGATAAATTGGCAATTTTACAAACCACCATCAACCACTTAACCGAAGCAGGCTATGTTTATATTGGCATGGATCACTTTGCCCGCCCTGATGACGAACTCGCTATTGCCCAACGTAACGGCACGCTATACCGCAACTTTCAAGGCTACGCCACCCAAGCTGATTGCGATTTAATTGGCTTAGGCATTACCTCTATTGGCAAAGTGGGCGATAGCTATAGCCAAAATGTCAAAACCTTAGAAGAATACTACGCCCTGATTGATGCAGGACAACTAGCGGTTTTTCGCGGGGTTGCCCTAGATGCCGATGATAAACTACGGCGCGACATCATCACCCAACTCATGTGCCACTTCCGCCTCGATATTCCGACTATAGAACAAGCCTTTAATATTCACTTTCAATCCTATTTTGCCCCAGAATGGCAAGCCTTAGCCAGTTTAAAAAATGATGGTCTCATTGAATACAATGCTGAAAAAATAGAAGTATTACCCGCTGGGCGTTTACTCGTTCGCAATATCTGCATGACTTTTGATAAATACCTACGTCTTGCCACTGAACAACGATTTTCTAAAGTCATCTAAATGGACTTAGCCCATGCCAATGTCATTATTATCGGTTTAGGTGGATTAGGCTCACCCGTTGCCCTCTATCTCGCCAGTAGCGGAATTGGGCAACTACAACTTGTTGATGCAGACACCGTCGATTTAACCAATCTACAACGGCAAATCATTCATGAAACGACACAGATTGGACGCTACAAAGTAGAATCCGCCCGCACTCGTCTGCAACAACTCGCTCCACAAACGCATATCACCTGCCACCCCTACGCCCCGCAAACCGTCGAGCAATTGATTCCCCTACTACAAACTGCCGACATAGTTGTCGACTGTAGCGACAACTTCCCCACCCGTTTTGCTTTAAATACCGCCTGTTTTCGCCTGAAAAAGCCCCTAATCAGCGGCGCGGCTATCCAATGGGGCGGGCAAGTTGCCGTATTTGACCCCCGCTATCCAGAAAGCCCCTGTTATCACTGCCTTTATGAAGAAAGTCCCCTCACAGAAGATGCGCCGACTTGTAGCACCACAGGCATTATCGCCCCACTGGTAGGCGTTATCGGCAGTTTCCAAGCCCTCGCAGTTTTAAATTTACTCAATCATCCCCATATCACACAACATGGAAAACTACATGTTTTTAACGCCTTTAATAGCCAATGGCGCACGCTAACACTCAGCAAAGACCCCACTTGTTGCCAATGCCAAGCGCAGTAAACCAAATGCATCATTGCCACAAGTATCGCGTGATAAATCATCCGATTTAAGGGTTATGATAAAAGCATGCAAGAAATCCAGTTAATTATCAGTAAAAATAAAATAAAAACAAAAAATTAAAATAACTGGTAAAAATTAACTAAAAATCTACATTTTTTCTCTTGAAGTTTATTTAAGTGACCTTATTCTTTATATCAAACAAAATATTAAGCGTTATTTATCCGAACAGGAGAATTATCATGAAAATTGCACGTTATGAACCTTGGGGCGGTTTAAACCAATTAATGAAAGACCTCGAACAAGTTTATGGGCGTTCTTTACCCAATGACGAAGACACCACCGTTGCAACTAGCGCGTGGGTGCCTGCAGTAGATATTAAAGAAGAAGACAAAGCCTTCTTGATTCACGCCGACATTCCAGGGGTTGACCCGAAAGACATCGAGATTACGATGGAAAATGGCGTATTAACGATTAAAGGCGAACGTGTTAGCGAAACCACAGACGAGCGGAAAAATTACAAACGGGTCGAGCGCGTCCGTGGCACTTTCTACCGACGTTTTGGCTTGCCAGATACGGCAGACGCAGAGAAAATCAGCGCGACAGGCAAACATGGCGTTTTAGAAATCACCATTCCAAAACGGGAAATTGCACAACCGCGTAAAATCAATGTAAATATTGTTTAAACACCGTTAAACTTAAAACCCCACAGCGCGGTCGTGTTGTGGGGTTTTATTATTATGACCACGGCATAAAGTGGGGTGAATCAATCATGGAATATAAAGATTATTATCAAACGTTGGGCGTTGAACGTTCCGCGACGACAGAAGAAATTAAAAAAGCCTATCGTCGACTGGTGCGCAAATATCACCCTGATGTCAGCCAAGAAAAAGATGCCGAACAAAAAATTAAAGAAATTAATGAAGCCTATGAAGTTCTACAAGATGCTGAAAAGCGAGCCGCTTATGACCGATTAGGCGCGCAATGGAAAGCTGGGCAAGAATTTCATCCGCCACCAGATTGGGACTTTAATTTTTCCAGTGGCTTTGGGAGCGGAAATGCAACAGGCGGGGTCGATTTTAGCGATTTTTTCGAAAGCATTTTTAAAGCACAACGCAGTGGACGACAAGGACGCACGCAACAAAGCCATTTCAGAATGCAGGGCGAAGACCAACACACACAATTATCGATTAGCCTAGAAGAAGCCTATCACGGCACAACGCGCTCAATACAAGTGCAAGTTTCAGAGCCTGATAGTCACGGACGCACGCAGTATAAAAACCGCGCGTTGAACGTCAAAATCCCCGCAGGCGTGACAACAGGGCAAAAAATCCGTTTAGCAGGGCAAGGCTCGGCAGGCATGGGCGGTGGGGCAAATGGCGATTTATACCTAGAAATTCAATTACAAGCCCACAATTTTTATCGAGTAGAAGGGAAAGATATTTATCTCACATTACCCATTACCCCGTGGGAAGCTGCACTCGGCGCGACGATTGCCGTGCCAACTTTGGGCGGACAAGTCGATTTAAAAATTCCTGCCGATTCACAATCAGGACAAAAACTCCGTTTACGCGGTCGGGGATTAACAGGCAAGCCCGCAGGTGATCAATACGTGGTATTACAAATTGTAACCCCACGCGCAACTACAGAAAAAGAAAGACACTTTTATAAAACAATGGCAGATACTTTCCCCTTTGACCCGCGCAAAGACCTATTAGGCACTTAATGACGACCATCCAAAGCAAGGGCTTTGGATGGCTTCTGTTGTCTTTCAACATTAACCTTGTTGAGCTTCAACAGGTTTAATGCTTGCGTTTATGACTATGGTCTTCTTCATAATACTCGACTTCGAAATCCTCATCGTCTTCCTCATCGTCATAAAAATCCTCTTCTAACTCAGGTTCTTCCGCTTCCTGCTCAACCCAAGAGCTTAACTCATCGGTTACATCAGTCACCATTTGCTCAATTTCGGGAAACTCTTCATCATCATCCCAATCAAAGCAACCATCTGATATTAACCAAAGCAATTGCAATTCCGTAATAGACAAGGTTTGTACCATTTGCCGACAGACATCAGTGATTAACCCACTAAAATAAATCGCATCTTCCTCACGTTGAACTTCCTGTGTAAAAGCCTCCCAGACGTTGTCGTAAGTACTTCCAATGTCTTGTAATTGTGTCGTTGGAATTGCTTTTAACACATCAACAGCCTGTCTGACCAATTCAAGATACTTTTCTTGAATAATGAGTCGGGTTCGGTTTTCAAACATAACACTCTCCACTCGTTTGTTAGTCCATGTGGCAATACGTAGGAATACAACACACTTGTCTAACAACTTACATTATCCCGCTATCCAAAAATAGCAAGCCCTGCCAATTATTGATTATCTATTCTACGCATATTCCTTACTTTACACACGTGTCATAAAAAACATGAGAAAACAGGCGTAAAAAATGCTTGACCAAAAACAAGCGTGTTAGAAAGCCATTTTATGATGTTTATCGAGGAGGTTTATCATGGATACGCTTGTTATACATCCAACCAGCACCGCCCAATGGCATGCATTAGTCAATGAAGCCGAAAGTATGTGCCATGCCCGACTTGGGGAAGAACTAGAAAGTTATCTGGTTTTTTTACTGATGCGCTATCTCAATGCAGCAGATATTGCAAATAGTGTGCTTGCTTTAGAATACTTGCAAACCGCAGAAATGACGGGCAAGTTACGCACAGAACAACTCAGGGATGTTGGTGATAAATGTCTGCTTTACTCAGGACTTTTTCCTGGTAGAGCACAACGACGACGAGTCAGCATCAGCTATTATGTTGATTTAGGCATAGCCGCTTATCAACTCTTAGCCAGCTCTTTCGCGGATATGCGTGCTCAAATGTATCAAACCATTTCCACCCGCTTTGTCGCTCTCATGGATGTTTTACAAGCAACGCGCGAAGTACACAACTTACAATCTAGTTTACAACCCCTAGAAGCGATGGAACTCTGGAACGACACCAACAGTCCCCATGCTCGTGCAACACTCGCGCTTTATAGCAATGGGTTTCCTGTTAAAACGGTACAACCCACGATAGAACCTGCGCTTTATGCCCGAACAAAACACACTCCTTACGCACACTAGAAGCAACACTCACCCACATAGGCATCAATTTGATATGTGGGTTTTTTTTCGTCTGTAAAATAACCTGAGTTCTGCGAGTTTTATAAAATAAAACAGAGACCTGCTAGGTTTTCAAAACCTAGCAGGTCTGTCGGAACGTGCGAAAAGAACTCACCAGAGAAGATTAAAAGATTGTCTGAATCAGGATTTTCAGAATTAACAGAATTAACAGAATTTAAAACCCTAAAACCAAAAATTTAAGGTGAATAACGCTTTTTAATTCTGCTAATTCTGAAAATTCTGTGAATCCTGATTCAGACAAGCTGTTGTCTTTTTAAAAGAAACTCGCAGAATTCAGGTTAATAAGTAACGTCCATAAAAAAAGGGCAATCATGATTAGATTGCCCTTCTTTAAAAATTAGCCAAAATTGTGCTTATTCACCATAAACATCAAATTGAAAATATTTATCTTGAATGGCTTTATAAGTCCCATCAGCCCGAATACTCACAATTGCTTTATTCAACCGCTCACGTAAGGCATCCTCACCTTTACGAACAGGAATGCCAATGCCCTCACCAAACCATTTTATATCGGTGATGGGTTCTCCCACAAATTCGTAATTTTTCCCTTCAGGTTTGTTTAAAAAACCATCGGCTAACGGCACTGCATCGGCTAACAGTAAGTCAATACGTCCCGCTTCTAAGTCTAAATAGGCATCATCTAAAGTCACATAACGTTTAATATCAACCACTTTCTCATAATTATCGGTTAAATATTTATCATGTGTGGTCGCACGTTGTACACCGACCGATTTCCCTTTCAATCCTTCCGCAGTAATTTCTAAGCCTGACCCTTTTTTACGGATAAAACGCGCGGGGGTATTGTAATATTTGTTTGTAAAATCAACCGATTTTTTTCGCTCTTCCGTAATAGAAACGGAAGCAATAATGGCATCAAACTTTTTTGCTAATAACGCAGGAATTAATCCATCAAAATCATTTTGAATTAACACACATTCCACTTGCATGGCAGTGCATAAAGCCTTAGCAATATCGATATCAAATCCTTGTAACTCGCCCTGTGTATCGATAAGGCTGAAAGGAGGATATGCCCCCTCGACACCAAAACGCAGTTTTTCCGCATAGCTTGCTTGCATTCCTAAGAAAAACAGCACTAATACAATTAGTTGTAAAGTCTTTTTCATGAGTTATTATCCTTATTCAAGCCATTAAATCTTAATAAAGAGAATCTGTATGCCGTTTATCCTCACGGTCTGGCATACGAGGCCATGCAATTAAGAGTGCTTTTACTAAGGTTGCTAATGGAATCGCAAAAAATACGCCCCAAAAGCCCCAAAGTCCGCCAAAAACTAACACGGCGACAATAATTGCAACAGGGTGTAAATTCACTGCTTCAGAAAATAACAAGGGAACAATAATATTACCATCAATAAATTGAATCACGGTATAGGCAGACATTGCCCAAATAAACTCGCTGTTTAAACCCCATTGAAAATACCCCACCACCACAACGGGAATGGTTACAACCACCGCACCGATATATGGCACAATCACCGATAAACCCACTAAAACAGACAATAACGATGCATAATTCATTTCTAAAATAGCAAAGGGAATATAAGTGGCTATACCAACAATAAAGATTTCATACACTTTCCCGCGTACATAATTCCCTATTTGTGCATCCATTTCTTTCCATAATTGGCTTGCTGCATGACGATTTTGCGGTAAAAAGCTTAAAACCCATGCAATAATAATATCTTTATCTTTTAACAAGAAAAAAACCAAAAAAGGGACTAAGACGGAGTAAACCATCAGCATAATGATAACGCCTAAAGAAGCGATAGAGTACGATAAGGCAATTTGCCCAACGCTACGCAAGCCAACCCGTATCGAATTTAATAAACTATCAACTTGTTCACTGGAAATAAAACCAGGGTAACGCTCAGGCAATGTCATCAATAATTCTTGCCATCTTGTTAATTTATTGGGTAAATCCTGAAATAACTGTGTTAACTGATTGGATAATAAGGGCAAGAGAATCACTAAAACGAACACTAAAAACGCTAAAAAGCATGAATAGACGATGATAACCGCAGGGATGCGCGGAATCCGCCATTGTTGCAAGTTTCTCACAAGACCTTCTAATAAATAAGCAATCACAATACTGGCTAACAATGGCGCAAGAATTCCGCCCATCGTCATCAAGATGGTGACACTGCCTACTAATAACATGGCTAAAAAAACCGCTTGGGGGTCAGAAAAATAGCGGTGAAACCAACGACTAAGCACTTGAACCATTGGGTTATCCTATCTACTTATTATAATGTTCGACAAAAGATTGATAATGTTGCACAAACAAGGCTTCTATAGACTGAATCACTTCTTCAGCCGTGCGCCCATACATTAAATGTTGCGTCATTAACTCAGCCGTTTGTCCTAACATCTTGGTTTTATCTAACATATAGTAACTACGAGATAACCGCTTAATGGCAGCAACAACCGACTCACCTTGTGCAGGCGGTTCTATTTTTTCAGGTTGCGGTACAGTTAAAGGACGTTCTACACGGCTACGAACATGAAGAAATTCAGCGAAAGCCAGTAACGTATTCTGCTCTGTTTCTGGCAATTGTTTCAAAATATCATTAAGACGTTGGGCAACAGCGTGTGACATAGTAACATAACTACTTTGATAAACTGGGTAATAAACTAACTGCGAACAAGTTTTTAAATCCTATTTTAACATAACAAAACCTACTCACTGATGTGATAAATTGCCCTGTAAATGTGCCAAGATTCATCTTAAATAAAAACCCGTTTTTTCATATGGCAACGCTAACATGTGCCTTAATTTTTCAACACGATTACCCGCCTTGATTTTAGAATCCGCTATTATTTTAGTAGGACATATCACCCGACGGTGCATGAGCTATCGCCCCCCTATCCCGTTTAATCGTTTAATCATGGCAGGCTTGCATATTAAGCGTTTCATGAATGACAGAGTAAGACCCCTATGCCCACTTTTTTCCACCATACCACCCCTCATGTTATGCGTTTTGACTACTTAAAAGATTGGCTTGAAAAACGTCATATTACCGAAGTTGAGTGCCTTGTCCCTGATATTTCTGGTGTGGCACGCGGTAAAATCATTCCTGCCAGCAAATTTTGTAAAGAAGAAGGGATGCGTTTACCCGAAATTATTTTTATTCAAACAATTACAGGTGATTATCCCGAAGATGAAAGTGCAGTGGACCCCGCTGAAATTGATATGGTTTTACAACCTGACCCAAGCACTATCCGTCTTGTTCCTTGGGCAACGGAAGCAACTGCGCAAGTTATTCATGACTGTTTTTATCGAGATGGACGAGAGGTTGATTTAGCCCCGCGCACCGTTTTAAGACGCGTCTTAAAACACTATGACGAACAGGGCTGGAAGCCAATTATTGCCCCCGAATTAGAATTTTTTCTCGTCAAGAAAAACATCGACCCTGATTACTCTTTAGAACCGCCTATCGGACGTTCAGGCAGACCCGAACGCGCTAGACAAGCCTATGGGATAGATGCGGTGAATGAGTTCGACCCTTTATTTGAAGAAATCTATGATTTTTGTGAAGCGCAAGAATTAAATATTGATACGCTGATTCATGAAGCGGGCGCGGCACAAATGGAAATTAATTTTTTACATGGTGACCCGCTAGAATTAGCCGACCAAGTTTTTTTATTTAAACGCACCGTCCGTGAAGCCGCCATGCGCCACGATATTTATGCGACTTTCATGGCAAAACCGATGGAAAAAGAAGCGGGTAGTGCGATGCACATCCATCAAAGTTTGATTGATAAAGAAACGGGCGTGAATTTATTCAGTAATGATAAACCTGAACTGACCGATTTATTTTTATCCCATATAGCAGGCTTACAAACCTATCTGCCCTATGCTATGTCGTTTCTCGCGCCGAATGTCAATTCTTATCGACGCATTGCCCGCTATAATTCTGCGCCGATTAATGTGCAATGGGGTTATGACAATCGGACGGTTGGGCTACGTGTTCCCTATTCCGACCCTAAATCCCGACGGGTAGAAAATCGCGTTGCGGGGGCTGATACCAATCCTTATATTGTTTTTGCGGCTTCTCTTGCTTGTGGCTATTTAGGCATGATGCAACAACTACAGCCTCGTCCTGCGGTAGAAGGGAGCGCGTATGACTTACCCTATGAACTCCCACGCAATTTAGAAGAAGCCTTGCGTTTTCTCAGCGAACCCGAATCTTTACCCTTATGTGAATTACTCGGCGAACGTTTTGTTAAAGCCTATCGCGCGATTAAATTTAAAGAGTATGAAACCTTTTTAGCGGTTATTAGTTCGTGGGAAAGGGATTTTTTATTATTGAATGTTTAATAATGACTTTATAGTCATAAAGATGAGGCAAGAAAAAGTAAAACAATATTTTTTCTTGCCTTCTTATCAATTTTCAAAATAAAACTATAGTAAACGCACTATAAAACGGTATGAAGGACTGGCAGTCCTAAATTTAAATTACTTTATGGTACGTTTATTATAATTGCTTATAAAATAAAAGATAAAGCTTTCTTTATTTATGGTTTTGCTAAAAATGAACGTGCCAATATTAGTGATAAAGAACTATTTTAAGCGTTTAGCAAAAGAACTCATGAGTTATGCTGATAAAACACTTTCTTTGATGATTAAAAATGGCTCATTGATAGAAATAGAGGTTACAAATCATGAATAAATCTATCCTAGAAACCGTTCACGAAATTGCTAAAGACCTACATGCTATCGGCGTTATGCAAGAGACTACATTACGCGAATTTGATGCGATATGTTTGCCCACTATACAAGAATATACAGCGGAACAAATTAAGTTGATTCGCTTAAGACATAAAGTAAGCCAACGTGTATTTGCGTCTTATTTAAATATCAGTAAATCTGCCGTGCAAAAATGGGAACAAGGCAAGAAAAAGCCGAATAATTCTTCTTTAAAATTACTAAATTTGGTAGATACGAAAGGATTAGATATTCTCGCCTAATCCTTTTAAGTTGTACTGAAAGCTTTCCAGTTTTATCAAATTAACCCGAGTTCGGCGAGATTTATAAAATAAAACAGATACCTGCTAGGTTTTGAAAACCTAGCAGGTCTTTTTTTGTCTGAATCAGAATTCACAGAATTTTCAGAATTTTCAGAATTAAAAACAATTAAAAACATAATTTTTTATTCTTTTAATTTTCTTGTCTTTTTAATTCTATTAATTCTGTTAATTCTGAAAATCCTGATTCAGACAAGCTGTTGTCTTTTTAAAAGAAACTTGCCGAACTCAGGTTCAAATTACTTCTTTATTTAAAAATCAATACACCGTCCTGATTTTTCCCAATCGCCGAAACGGGTGGGTTCTGGACGGTTTTCAATCCCTGAATATTCTGGCGGAAGGGTTTGTGGACTTGCGGAGAGGGAATCGCGTAAACGTTGTTTTAATAATTCGATAACGGGTTCTGTCTCTGGACGTACACCACGCCATAAATAAAAGGCTTCAGCAGCCTGTTCTACTAACATTCCTAAACCATCTCGCGCACAAATAGCCCCATGTTCTAAGGCCCATTGTATAAAAGGGGTACGTTGTGCGCTGTACATCATGTCGTAACACCATCCGCGTTTAAGCGGGATAATGTCATCAGGCAAGGGCGGTAATTCACCTTGTAAGCTGGCAGATGTTCCATTGATAATAATATCAAATTGTTGTCCTGCTAAGTCAGTATAACTACTCGCTGAAATATCGCCCAAATCGGTGAACAGTCGCGCTAAAGTTTGCGCCTTTTCTACCGTTCGATTAGCAATGACGCAACAAGCGGGTTTTTCTTGCAAAATAGGTTCTAGTACACCTCGCACAGCTCCACCTGCACCTAGTAATAAAATACGCTGGTTATTTAAAGATTTGCCGTGATTTTTTGTTAAATCGCGCACAAGCCCAATACCATCCGTATTATCGCCCCAGCTATTTCCCTGATTATCAAAACCGATAGTATTTACTGCGCCTGCTCGTTCTGCCCGTGTGCTCCGTTGCTTAACTAATGCCCATGCTTCTTGTTTAAAAGGGACGGTGACATTTAACCCTTTTCCGCCCTGTGCTTGAAACGCTTGAATTGCTTGTGTAAAAGCACCGTTGTTTGTCTCAATTAATAAGGGTTCATAAGATATTGCTTGTTGGGTTTGTTTGGCAAACTCGGCATGAATAAACGGGGATTTACTGTGTGCAATGGGATTGCCGACCACAAGATAATGATCTAATGAAGGAGTATTCATAAAAAACCTGATTGAATGGCAAGAAACAAGAGAATGGAATAAATAATCTATTTAGGTAGGTGTCAACGTCTCACACCTACCCCATTTGATAGGTTAGCTTATGCAGTGACAACGGATGCAGTCACGTCAGGCTCAGGCTGTTGCTGGCAACGTCCTAAACGGAAAGCGCGTAAACTCACCCATAAAGATATTAATACAATTAAATATTGAAAGGCTTTTAACCACGCGCTCATGACTTTAGCAGGGTCATAACTAGATTCACTGTGTGCGCTTGCGGTGTGATGTGCCTCAGAAGCAGGAGCAACGGTATGTTCAGTTTTTTCAGCAGATTCATGCTGTTTCATCATTGCTTCAGGGTTACTCGCATCGCCATGATGTTCTGCATGGGTAGCCATCATAAATGGCGTACAAATCGTTTTTAGATTTAAATTACTGTAATGTAAAAAACTCGCCATGCCGATACCAAATGCGATAAATTGGAGACTGATTAAATAATATAAACGCTTATCCGCTTTTGGATTTTTTGCTAACCAGTTCAGTGTAATCAAGGTGACTACATACCAAAATAGGAGCAGAATAAACGATTCTGTATTGAGAACACTGCTAATAAATGCGCCAACAATGGTGAGTGTCAACAGAGAAATCAAAAATACCTTTGGATGGTCGTATGATAAACCTTGTTTTTTAATATTAACAACTAATAACAGGGTAATTACTGCCCAAATCGTGATAAATATCACTGCCCGTAACCCCATGAGCGGTTCAAGATGATAACCACTGTAGGCAAACACAAGCATAAACGCCAAAAAATGCAAGGGCGTGCCATAATCTGCTGTTTTTTCGACTGTCATGATGACTCCATAAAGCAGGAAAAATAGTTGTTTTTAGTCCTTTTGTCGCGTGTTGCTAGCTCGCTTTAAAACATACACACAAGCATATTTTAACCGATTCTTATTAGATACGATTCATGAGTTCTTCAAAAAAAGCCATTACCTTGGCTATGACAGGCGCGTCGGGCGCGTTGTATGGTTTGCGTTTATTAGAAATCTTAGTGCAAGCTGAACAAAACATATATTTGTTGTTATCACAACCTGCACATATTGTTTTAAAAATGGAGGTTGATTTAGCCCTTCCCAAACGAGCCAGTGATATTGAACGGGTATTAAGTCAACGTTATCACGCACAAGCAGGACAAATTCAGGTTTTTAGCGAACAGCAATGGACAGCACCTGTTGCCAGTGGTAGTGCGTTAGGGCGGGCAATGGTGATTTGCCCCTGTACCAACGGCACGCTTGCAGGTATTGCCAATGGTTTAAGTCGTAATCTGATTGAACGGGCGGCAGATGTCACGTTAAAAGAACAACGAAAGTTAATCCTTGTGCATCGTGAAACCCCTTTATCGATAATTCAATTAGAAAATATGTTGCGTTTAGCCCGAGCTGGGGCTTTAATTTTGCCAGCTAATCCCGCTTTTTATCACTCGCCCACTCAAATTAGTGAACTGATTGATTTCGTTGTTGCCCGCGTTTTAGACCATTTAGACATAGAACATCATCTATCAGGACGTTGGGGAGAAACTGCTTATGTAGATGAAGCATGACACGTTAAATGCTCTTTATTAACGATGTCACTATCATGATGCAAACCTACAATAAACTATAAACTATCCATTTTAGAACGATTTGGCATAAATCTGACAGCTTGAGAGGTTATAGCAAGGTGATGAGTCCTTTAACAATTCCCTTATTTCCCCTGCACACTGTTTTATTTCCAGGGGGGGTTTTACCATTACGTATTTTTGAAGTACGTTATTTAGACATGGTTAGCCATTGTTTAAAAAGCAACTCTCCATTTGGTATCTGCCTAATTCGTGAAGGTAGCGAGGTAGGCACAGCGGCTACAACGCATGAAGTAGGCACGTTAGCGACAATTATCGATTGGGATCAACGTCAAGATGGCTTATTAGGCATAGATGTACAAGGTGGGCAACGTTTCCGCTTACTCTCCCATCGTGTGCAGTCAAATCAATTAATTGAGGCTAATGTCGAACCGATACTAGATGAACCTGCCATTAAAATACCAGAAGAATATCAATATTTAGCTGAGTTACTTGCACAATTTATTGAACAAGTTGGCAAACCCTACTGTAATATGCCGACACATTATGAAAGTGCAAACTGGGTCGGACAACGCCTTGCAGAATTATTGCCGATGGTTCATGCGCAAAAACAATATTTATTAGAATTAAACGATTCTATTCAACGTTTAGACACCATCGAGCATGTGCTCAAAACACTAAACGTCCGTTCTTAAACAAATTTAAAAAATGGCATAGCTTTTGCGGAGCTAAAAATTAACTATGACCCGTTGTTTTTGGAGTCTTAATAATGCCCCGCAAATTATTGACCATCGTCGGACTTGGTTTTTTAGCTTACTTTTTTCTGTTAAATGCTGCGACTGCTGACGAATATTACAAACTATATATAAACACGACCCCAACAGATGCAAAAATTAGCATACGTAATATATTACCCAAGTTTAAACAAGGCATTGCTTTAGTTGCTGGTCGCTATGAAATAGTGATTACACACAAAGATTATCAATCTTATAAAACATGGATTGATTTAAAAGAACAGACGACCCTTAATATTCAACTCTTACCCTCACAACGTCCTGATAATCACTACACGTTAAATCTCAGCGTTAATCCAAGTGATGCAGAAATTCAATTAATGGATGTAAATCAGCAATCTATTCCTTTTAGCATGGGTATGTGGCTACCCCCTAATCAATATTTACTCCGTGTTTTTAAAAAAGGTTATGCTGAACAACAACAATGGATTCGGATTGATGACCAAGACCTACAATTAACCATCGATTTAACCAGCCCTGCCTTAGCACCAGATACCGCAGAATCCCCTATTCGTTACCCATTACATATCTATGTCCAACCCAGTCAAGCCACGATTACACTCATTAATCAAGAACGGTCTTTTCAACAGGGTATGCTTTTAAAATCTGGACGTTATTTATTACAAATTACACAGCCTGACTATACAACCCGCCAAGAATGGATAGAAATTTTTGACGAAGGTTTAACACTTAACGTCACACTTTCTAAACCTAAAATGTGCTTTGCTCATGGTGACGAATATCTTGTATTAGAGTTTTTTGGGGATGTGGTTGAAGGAACTTACAGCACCGCGACAGGGCAATATATCCGCTTAAAAGGTGCGCAACAAACACGCTCACCTGAAATTAAAGCCCTTGCGATTTTTACCAAAGATAAAATTCAGCGAGAATCAAACGTGATGTTATTCTGGCAAACGGGCAATCTTTTATTAAAAATGAACGGCAAACAATCCTTTTTTACAGCCATTACTTGCGCACAAAATCCTTAAAAAAATACATAATAAAAAAAGCTGGCTTAAAAGCCAGCTTAATCACAATTTAAATTGAGGACTGGCAGTCCTCTACACTGTTTTATAGTGCAAACCACTTAACAGTAATCACTTCGTTTAAGCCCCGAATAATAAATTCGGTAAAAATGTAGAAATCGCAGGAACATAAGTAACTAACATTAAGAAAGATAATAAAATCACTAACCAAGGCAAAGTAGCGTGCACAACTTGAAGAATTGTCATCTTCGTAATGCCTGCCGTTACAAATAGATTAAGCCCCACAGGTGGCGTAATCATCCCAATTTCCATATTCACGACCATGATAATGCCTAAATGAATTGGGTCTATCCCCAAGGTTTGCGAAATGGGGAATAAAATCGGCGCGGTAATTAATAATAAACCCGTCGGTTCCATAAAATTCCCCCCAATCAACAGAATAATATTCACAACTAACAAGAACATCCACGGCGATAAACCCCAACCGACAATCGATTCTGTAATCATTTGCGGAATACGCTCGGTAGTCAACACATGCGAGAATAACATCGCATTCATAATGATAAACATCAACATAATCGTGATTTTACCCGCATCAATTAACACATGGGGTACATCACGCATCCGCAAATCAGAATATACAAAAATCGCAATGATAAAGGCATAAACCGCAGCAACGGCAGCGGCTTCTGTCGGCGTAAATACCCCGCCATAAATCCCGCCAATAACAATCACAATCAGCAGTAAACCCCAACCCGCATCTAAGGTTGCTGAGACTAATTCTTTTAATGAAACACGTGGTAACTTAGGCAAATTATGTTTTCTTGCCATTACATACGCGCCGATAATCAGAAACAACGCTAATAACAACCCAGGAATAACCCCTGCCATAAACAAGCGTCCGACAGATACCTCAGTTACCGCTGCATAAACAATCATGACCAACGAAGGCGGAATTAAAATGCCCAATGTACCTGCCGTACAAACCATGCCCGCCGCCATCCGTTGCGGATATCCTGTAGAAACCATTGCACTGATAACAATAGAACCAATCGCCACCACTGTCGCAGGTGAAGAGCCAGACACTGCCGCGAATAAAGTACATGCCAAAATAGAAGCAATCCCTAACCCACCCCGAATAGAACCAACGCACGCAATCGCAAAACGAATTAAGCGTTTAGCAACCCCCCCCGTTGATAAAAAAGCCGATGATAAAATAAAGAAGGGAATCGCTAATAAAGAATAATGTTGCGTTGCTTCAAAAGCTTTTAAGGCTAAAGAGGCTAACGAATCGGTTGAAAAAAATAGAATGGTTAATACACTGGATAAGCCCAACGCGACCGCAATCGGCATTCCAATAATCATGAATAAAAGCAGTAAAATAAAAAGTGATGCTGTTGCCATTTTTAGTGCCCATCCGCTTTAGTCGTATCGGTTTCAGATTTTGTCTTAATAACTGTCTCGGCATCATCCACTTGAAACTGCTTCAACGCATCTGCTGCCTCATCCGCTAACATCTGCACCTGTGAACCAATTAAGAGCTTTACCCCTACTTGTAAAAACCGCGCGAATAGCAATAAAAAGCCTAAAGGTAAAATAAGATAGATAACCCATTGTTGTATTGGCAAATCCTCAGATTCATTGCCCAAGGTGTACATAATATCTAGGTAATTCCAAGCACCGACACCTAAAATACCGCAATAAATCAAGCAGCACAGAATGGCGAGCAGTCCGATAATACGCTGACCCAAGGGCGGAAATAATTTCACAATCGCATCAATGCCAATATGTGCATTAACCCGCACTCCGTAAGACATCCCAAACAGGACTAACCATGCAAATAAACTCGTGGTTAATTCCAACGCCCAGACAAAACCACTGTTAAAAACATAACGTGCAACCACATTTGCAAATGTAACCAATGTCATACTGGCTAATAAAAGTGCAATAAACCATTCTTCTAAACGGTTATACAATGCAGATAAAAACCACATGATTGAACCCCCTAAAACCTAAAGCAAACAAGCCTTTAAGTGAGAAGATAAAATCTACTACTTAAAAGCTTGTGAAATGAAAAAAGATAATATCAATCAACAGAATTGACTACGGTTTTTTATTTGCCGCTAATGCTGCATCGATTAAATCTTTACCAATCGCATCCTCAAATTGCTTCCATACAGGCAACATGGCTGTCCGCCATTGAGCTAACTCTTCGGGGGTGAGTTGTATTACTTGAGTTTTACCTGAATCAATAACCTTTTGACGGTCAGTCATTTCTTGTTCAAAAGCGATTTTATTCACTTCGATAGTGACTTCTGCCAGAATTTTTTCTAACTCAGTGCGAACATCATCAGGTAATTTTTTCCAGAAAGCGGTGTTTGTTACCACCATATAATCTAAAACCCCGTGATTGGTTTCAGAAAAATACTTTTGCACTTCATGGAATTTTTTAGAATAGATATTTGCCCAAGGATTTTCTGCCCCATCAACAATGCCTGTTGCTAACGCATTGTAAACTTCGGCAAACGCTAATTTTTCAGGGCTTGCGCCTAGTGCTTTAAATTGTGCTTCCAACACTTTAGATTGTTGAATACGGAATTTTAAGCCTTTTGCATCGGCTGGAACACGTAAGGGTTTATTGGCAGAAAATTGCTTCATGCCGTTATGCCAAAAGGCTAAACCGTAATAGCCCTTTTTCTCGACAGCGTGTAATAATTCCAGACCTTTTTCACTGGCTTGGAAACGGTCAACGGCAGCTAAATCATCAAATAAGAAAGGTAAATCGAACAATTGAATTTTATCGGTGTATTTACCAAACTTTGCTAAAGAAGGAGCAAGGATTTGTACATCTCCTAGTAGCAACGCCTCCATTTCTTTTTCATCGCCGTATAGTTGAGAGTTTGGATAAATCTCTACAACCACTTTTCCCGCTAAACGCTCTTCCACCAATTTTTTAAATAAATTCGCGCCAATCCCTTTTGGGGTTGTTTCCGCAACGACATGAGAAAATTTGATTTTAATGGGTTCTGCTTGAACATTACTAAGCAACAAGGTACAACAAAAAAGGATTAGACTGTGTATAAAAATACGCATGTTTTCCTCCGCAATCAATAGTGGGTGGTATATAGAAATGATATTCTATTATCTTTTTTATAATCAAAAACTAATGCTACTTTTAGTATCCTTACATAGCTTAACTGTACATCCTAAAAGACAATAGAAGGAAACAGGGTTTTTTTGCACGTTCTGCAATAAAAAACCTTTTAAAAGGCTAACTACATTTATGTCAAATAGCAAGCATAGCTTGCTAAATTTATTAAGAATTAGTTGCTTAAAAATAAAATTATCAATCATATGGTTTTCTATTACCATACTTATACAAATATGAGTTATTTAGAAAACACTAATATATAAACAAGGTGTAAAAACTAATAAAGGCGTGCAAACTGTAACTTGCACGCCTTTATATTTTCAATAAATAGAGTTAATTAACTTATCGTGTGATTAGTTCATTATCAATATTCCAGCGATAGCCCATGCCATAAACGGTTTCTATCGCAACAAACTTGCTATCTACCGCCGCAAATTTTTTACGTATCCGTTTAATATGCGAGGTAATGGTACTGTCATCAACATTAACATTTGCCTCTTGCATCAGTTGTTCACGTTGGCGTACATAACCAGGAAAACGTGCGAGTGCATGGACTATCCAGAATTCAGTCAAGGTTAAATCAACAGGCACATTACGCCACATAACCGTTAAACGATGCGGGTCTATGCGGAGTGAACCGCGTTCTATAACATTTTCAGCAGATGGCGGGGTTGCAAGGGCTTCTACACGGCGAAATAGTGCGGCAATCCGTGCTAATAAATGAGGCATACTGATATCTTTTGTCAAATAATCATCCGCCCCGAGTCGCAGACCTGACACCATGTCGAATTCGCTATCGCGTGCTGTCAGAAAAATGATAGGTAAATAATGAGACAATCCCCGTAATTCTCGACATAAATCAAAACCGCCTTCCACCTCGTCTTCTAGCATAATATCGAGCAAAACAAGTTCAGGAAGTCGCATCCGAAAAGCTTGTAATGCTTCACGTCGCGTTGAATACGTATTAACTTCATAGCCTTGTCTTCTCAAGACGGCTGCATAATTTTCACGAATGGCTGGTTCATCTTCAACGATAGCGATACGCCGCCCCATTATAAACCTCTTTATTTATAATCAATTGAGCTAGAAAGTTCATGAGATATCTTAACTGAAAACTTGTTTTCTTTATAATAGCAAGCGATGCCAGCCAATAGGATGTTTCTTTCCGAATTCCATTTTTTTGCCACATTTTGCCCGTGTTTTGTCATAAGCTATCCTTAGCTTTGCCGTATTAATAGGGTTTAATACCTACAATACCGCAGACTACAGAAGCAATATCAAGGAGGGCATCTGTAGTGTATCAATATCGACTGTATGACTGGCAGGACTGTTGCTTTATAGTTGTTTGACAAATCCTTTTTTTTGATTACCCCTTATTTTTAATTCATTTTTTGGAGTGTTTCATGGACAGTGTAAAAACACAAAATACACAATCAGCGGCATTAAGTGATTTATTAAATTTCTTTGTAACCAGCCTATTAGCGGGTTTTGCCTCTGCAGTCGTGCTTGCGGGTATTGTCTTACTTATTTCGGCGGCAGGTTAAGTAATGAGTTGAATCAAGCGTTAATAGAATAATAAAACGTAAAAAAATACGGGCATAAGCAAGTTATTCATGAGTTTTTAACAACACAGTGGTGCTATGAGAATCTATTTAGGATGGGGTAGTACGCTTATTGGTTTGTTAGTGGGGTTTAGTGTATGGCAGGTTAGCCAACAGTACATGACTTATCCACAGGCATGGCTCACACAGGGATTAATGCAAACCGCATGGGCGCGTACTCAAGCAAGCGGACGTTATGTCAAACCTTGGCCATGGGCTGAAACGTGGCCATTAGCTCGTTTGTCTATTCCTCAGTTAAATTTCGAGCAAATTGTCTTAGCAAAAGCGTCCAATGATACGTTAGCTTTAGGACATTTAAGTAGCACTGTGTTACCCGGTGAAGCAGGTAACAGCGTCATCAGTGTTTATCATCGCAATTATGCACGCTACATGCAGGCGTTAAAAAATAGCGATGAGTTAGTTTTAGAAGCCCCACAAAATGGACAATGGCGTTATCGCGTTTCTGCTATTTACGTTGTAGATAAAACCGATACCCGTTTTCTTGCGCCGAGTATGCACCGCCGTTTAACGATTATTAGTTGTTATGCATGTAGTAATGGACAAGATAATTTACGTCATGTTGTGGTTGCCGATGAAATTGAAAAGCGCATGACCGCAAGCGCATTCTAAGCCTCTCAAGACAAAGACCTGCGAGGTTTTCAAAGCCTAGCAGGTCTTTTTTTGTCTTTTTTAAGAAAAACTTACCGAATTTAGATTTTCTAATCTTTCTTTTAAAATCTTACATATTCGGATAGTTAGGACCACCACCGCCTTCAGGCACTGTCCAGTTAATATTTTGACTGGGGTCTTTAATATCACAGGTTTTACAGTGTACACAGTTTTGCGCATTGATTTGTAAGCGTGGCGTATTGCCTTCTGCGATGATTTCATAAACCCCCGCAGGACAATAGCGTTGCTCAGGCGCGTCATACAAGGCTAAATTGGTTTCTATTGGAACCCGTAAGTCTTTGAGCTGTAAATGACAAGGCTGATTTTCTTCATGATTGGTGTTAGAAATAAACACCGATGACAAGCGGTCAAAACTGATTTTTCCATCAGGTTTAGGATATTCAATTTTTCGACATTCCCCCGCTTTCTTTAATGCACTGTGGTCTTCATGATGATGCAATGTCCACGGCGCACGCCCCCGCAATATGTAGGTATCCAGCGCAGAATAGAACAAGCCACCCCATAAACCCCATTGAAACGACGGGCGAATATTCCGTACTGTATAAAGTTCATCCCATAGCCAGCTTTGTTCTAAACGTTGGCGATAGTCCGCGACTTCCTCGCTCGCTTTGCCCGCTTGTAAATGCGTAAAAACCGCTTCTGCCGCAATCATGCCTGACTTCATTGCCGTATGCGTGCCCTTAACTTTAGGCACATTTAAAAAGCCCGCAGTGTCGCCAATCAATAAACCGCCCTGAAACGTTAATTTGGGAATTGATTGAAAACCACCTTCACTCAAGGCACGCGCCCCATAAGCAACCCGCCGTCCGCCTTCAAACAGGGAACGAATTACAGGATGAGTTTTATAACGTTGAAACTCTTCATAGGGGCTTAGGTAAGGATTTTGATAATCCAAACCAACGACAAAACCGACAGCAACTTGATTATTTTCCAAATGATAAAGGAAAGAACCACCATAAGTTTGGGAATCCAATGGCCAGCCAATGGTGTGCATAATCGTCCCTGCTTTATGCTTGGCGGGTTCAATTTCCCATAATTCTTTAATGCCTATCCCATAAGTTTGCGGGTCCACGCCTTGACGTAAATTAAAGCGTTCGAACAAAATTTTCGTTAAAGACCCCCGACAACCTTCAGCAAAAATCGTTTGTTGGGCATGGATTTCAGTGCCTGCGGCAAAATGGCTGGTGGGTTCTCCCTCTTTATTCACCCCCATATCGCCTGTTATCACGCCTTTCACACTGCCATCTTCATGATATAACACCTGCGCCGCCGCAAAACCAGGAATAATATCCACGCCCAAACTTTCCGCTTCTTGCGCTAACCAACGACAGAAATTTCCTAAACTAATAATATAATTTCCCTCGTTGTGCATTTGAGGTGGCGTTATTGGGAATTTAAAGGATTTCTGCTCGGTTAAAAAGATAAAACTGTCATCCGTTGCAGGCGTATTTAACGGCGCGTTTTTCTCACGCCAATCAGGGATTAACTCATTTAATGTATGTGGCTCTAACACTGCCCCCGATAAAATATGCGCTCCAACTTCTGAACCTTTCTCAATCACACAAACAGTTAACTCATGATTTTTTTCCGCGCTCAACTGCTTTAAACGAATTGCCGCAGACAAACCAGATGCACCAGCACCGACGATAACGACATCGTACTCCATCACATCGCGTTCCATCAGGGGGTCTCCTTGTATCGCTAAAAGAGGAAATGAATATTATAAAATAGCTTATAAATTAAGGTTTAATCTAAAAAACTAACCCAAGTTTTTAATTGTGCGCCATCCCAAACAATTTCCCGCCAACCCGCCCGCGTGTGAGCAATCTGAAAATCTACAGGTTCAGGTGCTATTTGCAACATCGTTGATGGGGTTAAATAAATCTGTTTTCCTGCCTGCGTGATGACCTTATCTGTATGATAATGCCCACAGAAAATATGCTGAATAGCCGTTTTTTGCTGTAAAACTGCCCATGTTTCTGCCTTATTCTTTAATGAATAACGATTGTCCATAAAAGTACAACCGCAAAAAATGGGCGGATGGTGCATAAATAATAAAGTTGGTTGAGTTACCGCTAACTCACGTAACCATGCTAACTGTTGCGGGGGAAGATAATAAGAGGAAGTATCTAAAAACAATAAGGGCAAGCCTTTTATAACACGGGAAAAATATAATTCTCCTGCCTGAATATCCGCTTGAATCGCAAAATATTCTCCCATTGTCGCCACAACATCATGATTACCTGCCATCACCACATAAGGCGCGGGAAAATTCGCAAGTCTATCTCGTAACCACTGATAAGCCTCAGCCTCGCCATGGTTTAAAGCTAAATCGCCCGATAATACCAACAAATCTAAGGGCTTTTTTTCTAAAATAGTGAGCACTTGCGACAATTGCCGATAAACATCGACCCCATGCAACAAATGCTTATCACTGCCAAGATGTAAATCGGTAATTTGGGCAATTCGCAAAACAGAAGGGGATTGAGTTGCTATCATGCGTTTTACTCTACTGACTAACTACACAGCAATTGCTTGTAAATACAAGGCGGCTAAGGCTAAATCTTGCGGACGAGTAATTTTAATATTATCCGCATGACCTTCTATAAAAATTGGGGTATGTCCTAATTTCTCAATGGCTTGTGCATCATCAGTAATCGGCTCATGGTTCAAAATCACCTTTTCTAATGCCTGATATAACAAGCCATAACGGAACATTTGCGGGGTTAATGCGTGCCAGAGATTTTCCCGACTCACCGTATCAGTCACTAAGTTTTCCCCTGTCGTCCGTTTTAAGGTATCACGAACAGGAATACCCAATAATCCGCCAACAGGATGCGTTGCTAACTGTTGCATCAAGCGTCGTACATCACTTTGTCGCACACAAGGGCGTGCTGCATCATGAACCAGTACCCAATCATCAGGGTGTGCTTTTCCTGTTAAGGTTAATAGCCCATTAAAAACAGAGTGATAACGCTCTTGCCCGCCATCAGCGGTAAAAATCGGTACGGTCAAGTCTAACGCTAACTGTTGCCAATAGCGGTCATGTTTAGCCAATGCTACCACAATGCCAGCTATTTCAGGAAAATCAAAACGTTCTAACGTATGCTGTAAAATCGTTTTATCATGGACGGATAAATATTGTTTAGGGCAATCCGCTTCCATTCGTGTGCCGATACCTGCGGCGGGAATGACCACCCAATAGCGATTATTTAACAATTTGGAAAAAAACCTCCCCCTGCTTAATCATGCCTAACTCCGCCCGTGCTCGTTCTTCGATAGCTTCAGAACCATTCTTTAAATCGTTCACTTCAGCGGCTAAACTTTCATTGCGAATTTTTAACTGCACATTTTCTTGTTTTTGTGCGGTAATTCTTTCTTGTAACTGTGCATATTCACGATAACTGCCTTTACCAAACCATAAATGTACTTGCACCCACAGTAATAAAATAACCACAATGGCAAGTGCGATATTTAAACCATGTGCTTGTAATTGTTTTAATTGTTCATCCCACATAGGCTATTTTCTGCTCATTCTGCTGCTAAATGGGGATTATTGGCTAATGCGGTTAAACATTGCTTTTCCACCTTATCTAATTCTGATAATAAGATTTCAATATCATGCTGTTGCTGTTCTAAAATGGCTCGTCGATTGCGAATTTTCTCGACAAACGCATGTAATTGCTTGACTTCGTCTTTTTCTAAATCATAAATTTGTAAAACTTCACGGATTTCCCGCAAACTTAAGCCTAAGCGTTTGCCACGCAAAATGAGTTTTAAACGGACACGCTCCCGATTTGTATAAACACGTGTTTGTCCCTGACGACGCGGTAATAACAACCCTTCCGCTTCATAAAAACGAATTGTGCGCGTCGTCACATTAAATTCATTCGCTAACTGGCTGATAGAGAAATGTTGTGTACTCATGAATGTATCTAGTCGGTAAAAAAAGAGTTTGCCTTTACGTAAAGGTAATTTAAAACGGGATTACCTGCAAGTATTCAGTTATCTAATGTTTTTAATTTGCAGTTAATGAACCATCGTTTTTTGAGTTTGTTTAAGGTTTAATTGTTTAATCCTTTATCTTTCCCTCACGTGCATAAAACTTGACCCAATGCGCTAATTTTTCACGGATTTCCGTGTTTAACCATTCCCACTCAAATTGCCATTGCCAATTGCCTTTGGTTACGCTCGGCGTATTCATACGGTGACTACTGTCTAGCCCTAAAATATCCTGTAGCGGAATAATTGCTGTATTAGCCACAGAAGCAAACGCCATCGTGATTAAATCCCATGGCATCTCTGCGGATTTGTGCAAATATTGGCTTAAGAAACTCTGTTGCGTTGGTGGTAATTGTTGAAACCAGCCAACGCTTGTATCGTTATCGTGTGTGCCTGTATAAACAACACAATTGGCTTCGTGATAATGGGGCAAGTAAGGATTGTGTGCATCGCTATCAAATGCAAATTGTAGAATTTTCATACCAGGGAAATGAAAGGTTTCACGTAATTCTATAACGTCTGGGGTAATAACGCCTAAATCTTCGGCAATGAGTGGTAAGGGGCAAACGGGTAAGACGGTTTTAAAAAAAGTTTTTCCGCAAACGTCGCGCCATTCGCCTTTAACCGCAGTTTCTTCCGTTGCAGGAATCGCCCAACAGGCGACAAAACCACGAAAGTGGTCTATGCGTGCAATATCAAAAAAATGATGCAAGGTTTTTAAACGAGTTAACCACCAGCTAAACCCTTCTTTTTCCATAAATGCCCAGTTATACAAGGGATTGCCCCAGCGTTGTCCTGTTTCAGAAAAATAATCAGGGGGAACGCCTGCGACAACTGTCGGTCGTCCTGTTTCGTCTAGTAGAAAGTTTTGACGTTGCGCCCACACATCCGCACTGTCTTCCGCGACAAAAATCGGAATATCTCCAATTAAATACACACCTTTCTGATTTGCGTAGATTTTCAGTGCTTGCCATTGTTGGAAAAAGATAAATTGTTCAAAACAGTGATAATCTATCTGTGTCGCATAGTCATGACTTGCTTTCGCTAGTGCTAAGGGGTCACGATTGCGCAGGGCGGGCAACCAGTCCCACCATGCACGGGCATGATGCACATGGCGCAGGGTACGAAAAAGGGCAAAATCTTTTAGCCATGTTTGATTGATATGACAAAATTCTTGAAATGTTTGTTTTTCCGCAGGGGTAGCTCGTTGTTGAAAGCCTTGATGTGCCAGTTGTAAACAGTGTTCACGATAGGCTTTTGCGTGTGGAAAGTCGCTGAAAGCGGGGAGCTTGTCTAACCAACGTTGTTGTAAGGCTTGTAAATCAATTAATAAGGGATTTCCTGCATGAACTGATTGGCATTGATAGGGGGATAAATCGTCGTGTGTTACGCCTATCGGTAACATTTGCCACAGGCTCACCCCTGTTTCTGCAAGAAAATCAATAAATCGGTATGCATGTTCTCCAATATCTCCATTGCCGAGGTGAGAGGGTAGAGAGGTTGGATGTAGTAAAATGCCTGCTCGACGTGTATTTAAGGGGGAAAATCTCATGTTTTTTGCTCCTGCGCAGGGCGCATTGTGCCACCCATCGCAGGCGCGCCACTGCCAACACTAAAGACATGTTGTAAATAGGCAGGCGGAGGAACACTTAAATAGTGATATAAATTATGGAGATGGGTTCTATAGAGTTGGTCAAAATCGCGGACTGCATCGCTGGGGTTGTAATCGCCAAACCACCAAAACCAATCAGACCCTTCGCAAATAGCCAGTTGTTTTTCTGCAAGTGCTCGTTGTTTAACAGGAATTTGTTTGATTCGTTGGTCAAACATTTGTTTTGCATCGCCTAACATATCCCATGCACGATTTTTATCTTTATCGCCTATCCACGTGGAAAATGTACCATAGACCCAACTACCTGCGACTAGATGCGGTAAGCGTTCTGCGGGTGTTGAACAGGCTTCTTGAAAGGTGCTAAGACGTAAGCGTGGATGTTTTGCCAAGGTGCGGTATAACGCGGAAAGAAAGTAATAGCCATTTTCTGGGTAATATTCCCACGCATTTTCGCCGTCTAAAATAATTGCCACTGTCTGTGCTTGGGGTTGGGTATCGGCAATGGTTTCTAGTTGATGCACAAGGTGTGCAACGGCATCGTCAGCGTGCCATTGGGAAAATTGAAAGCCAATTAAGTCGGATAAGTGGTCGTCTCGAAAAAAACAGCAGGTTTGTGTATTGGGTAATTGATAGGGCTTATACAGGCTATTTGGTTGCATACCTGCTCGATATAAGCTGTTGTGCAAGACGGTTTCCCCGCTTGCCACCCATGGCATTTTTTCTGTATCTAGCAGGCGCACGGTAGCATCACTAATGCCACCTTCGGCAACCCAGCAGCCTGTGGGTCGTTGTCCGAAATAGTGTTCTATCGTGGCTAAACCTTGTTGGATATGCCAACGCGCACGTTCTACACCATCAGGATATTGGGCTAAATTTGGCAAAGCACTATCAGGCAATGCTTCACGTGCACTATTCAGGTCTAAGAGGAGCGGTAAAATTGGGTGAGCATAAGGGGTAAAAGACAGCTCAATTTGTCCTTTTTCCAATAATGCGCGATAACGGGGGATAATCCCTGCTAAAAGTTGTTGAATAATAATCAATAAACTTAAGCAGTCCTCTAAGGTGTAATTGCATTCTTTTTCGATAAGCGCTTGTATGCCTGTATGTTGACGGCGCACAGTTTCGCCCATCCATGCAAGGTGATACCAAACGACTAAATCACGACAGAATTGTTCGTTTAAATAATCAATCGCGGGTGGATGTTGTCGCGCCCATTCTGCAATTCCAACCAGTTGTTGATAAGGGGCAAAACGTTGGATTAAGCGTTCACGATTGGCCCGTAAACATTGCTCAACTAATTGCAAACGGGTTTCACTATTTTTCAGATGGGCTTGTGAGGCTAATGCGACTAATAAAGGGTCATGCAAGGGTGCATTTTCTTGTAAGAATGCATTGATATTAATGGCATAATCATCTAATTGTTCTAATAATGTCGGTGCGAAATTAATCACCGCTTTCGCGCTGGGATTCGCTTCTAAATGGGCAGCCATGTCCACATAATCTTTTATCCCATGCAAATATGTCCACGGTAGTTGATATTGTTGGGTTAACTGATTGTAGTAATATGGCTGATGCAAATGCCAACAAAGAACGATATTTAACGGTGTGTCCGACATCATCCCCCCTGTCTCTGAGTTTATTTTTTTCCAATTGCGGGCACATTCTCTGTCATGTCGGCTAAGACCTCCGCGACATGATAAGCTTGTACAGGCACATTTAAACGACTTAATCGCCCTGTCATATTGAGTAAACAGCCTAAATCACCCGCTAATAAGGTTTCTGCTTGTGTATTTTGAATATCGACAACTTTATCAGAAACCATCCGCGTTGAAATGTCAGGGTATTTAATGCAAAAAGTTCCCCCAAAACCACAGCAGACTTCACAATCTGGCATTTCTGTCAGGGTTAAGCCTTTGACAGAGTTTAATAATGTTCTGGGTTGCTGTTTAACATTTAACTCCCGCAAGCCTGAACAAGAATCGTGATAAGTGACAGAATGCGCAAATTTCGCATTAACGTTGGTGACACCACGGACATCTACTAAAAAGCTGATTAATTCATAACATTTACTGGCAAATTGGCGAGCTTTTTCTTGCCATTCAGGGTCATTTTGGAACAACTCAAGATAATGATGACGCAACATCCCTGCGCAAGAACCTGAAGGCGCGACAACATAATCATAAGATTGACAGGCAGTAATCAGATTTTTAGCAATAGCCTCTGTATCTGCAACATCACCATTGTTATAAGCAGGTTGTCCGCAACAGGTTTGCGTAGTAGGAACATCCACTTGACAGCCTGCTTGTGTGAGTAATTTTAATGCGGCAAAACCAACAGAAGGGCGAAATAAATCAACCAAACAGGTGATAAATAAAGCCACACGAGGAGATTGGGTTGTATTCATAAGGTGGTTTCTTTCAATTAATTGTTCTGGTTATCATGAATAAAACGGATTATTCATTCAGTTAATCAAAAATAACAGTTTTATTCTGGCTAATAAAAACACGGTCTTCAAATACCAGTTTTAACGCTTTTGCTAATACTAAGGTTTCTACATCACGCCCTGCTTGTGCCATGCTTGCGGCATTATGGGTGTGGTCAACAGGAATGGTGGCTTGTGCGATAATAGGACCTTCATCTAAATTATTAGTCACAAAATGCGCGGTTGCACCAATGATTTTAACGCCCCGTTCAAATGCCTGTTTATAAGGGTTCGCGCCAATAAAAGCAGGTAAAAAAGAATGATGAATATTAATCATCTGCTCCCGAAAATGACTGACAAAATAAGGGGATAATATCCGCATATATTTTGCCAATACTAAAAAATCGGGGTTATAACGGTTTATAAGGTCTAAAACCTGTTTTTCATGGGTATCACGCAAAATGTTTTCATGCGGTAAATAATGAAACGGAATTTTAAATTGTGTCACGAGGTCAGCTAAATTATTGTGATTGCTAATAACGGCTAGAATTTCCGCATTTAAATTATCAAAATGATTACGTAATAATAAATCGCCTAAACAGTGATACTCCTTCGTTGCTAACACCACAATCTTTTTTTTATGCTCTTGCGTTAGCACTAATTTAACCTGTTTAGGTAACGCCGCATATAAATCTGCTAACAAATTCGTTTCGTTAATATTGCCCTCAACCTCCGTGCGCATAAAAAAATGTTGCCGTTCTAAATCAACAAATTCATTATTAGAAACAATATTTAAATCATGTTGATAAAGAACACGGGTGATGTTGTACACCAAGCCTTTTTGGTCTGGACAATCTAACAGTAAAATATAATGTTGCATGATTTATGGATGCGTGATGACACAAGAAAAATAAAAAAACAGCCTGCTTAATCATACCCTGTTTAGTGTCACAACGCGCTTATCTCCCCTTACATTGGAATCCATTATGGCACTTGGGCATTTAATGATAGACCTTGAAGGTCTGCATTTAACAACAGAAGAACGCGAATTATTACAACATCCTTTAGTCGGCGGAGTCATTTTATTCAGTCGCAATTATGAATCTCTTGAACAAGTTAGCGCGTTAACGGCGGAAATTCATGCATTGAGAACCCCACCATTATTAATTGCAGTTGACCATGAAGGCGGGCGGGTGCAACGTTTCCGTGAAGGCTTCACTCGCTTGCCTGCTTGCGCACGTTTAGGACAGTTATACGACCAACAACCCCGTTTAGCCAAACAAGCCGCCGAACAAATGGGCTGGTTAATGGCGAGTGAATTACGCACTGTCGGGATTGATTTCAGTTTCGCCCCCGTTGTCGACTTAGGCAAAGGTGTTAGCACAGTGATTGGTGACCGTGCGTTGCATCACGACCCCGACATTATCACAACTTTAGCCCAAGCGATGATAAGCGGAATGCGTCAAGCAGGTATGGCGGCGGTAGCAAAACATTTTCCAGGTCATGGTTCTGTTGTTGCTGATTCACACCATGAAGTACCTATCGATACACGCGATTTAACCGATATTCAATTTACCGATTTAATTCCCTTTGCCCGATTAATTAAAAATGATTTAGCGGGCATTATGCCTGCACATGTGATTTATCCCAAAATCGATGAAATTCCCACAGGATTTTCGCCCCGTTGGCTACAAAGAATCTTACGACAAGAATTAGGATTTCAAGGAGTTATATTTAGTGATGATGTCAGTATGGCGGGGGCTACCGTGATGGGAGATGTGGTTACACGGACACAACGCGCATTACAAGCAGGCTGTGACATGATTCTAATTTGTCAGGATAGAAAAGCCGTGATTCAAGTCTTAGAACAATTAGCTCCTTATCATTCACCTGTTTCACAAGCTCGCCTCATTCGTATGCACGGACAAAAACCATTGACACGGCAACAATTACAACAGATGCCACAATGGGAAACAGCAAAAACAGTTTGTTTAAATTTGGAAAAACAGCTTGATATTAATGTTGATACGGGTGAGCGATTAGCATAAATAGGTCTTTTTTTGTCTGAATCAGGATTTTCAGGATTAACAGGATTAGCAGGATTAAAAAGCGTCATTCACCTTAAATTTTTGGTTTGAGGGTTTTAAATTCTGTTAATCCTGAAAATCCTGATTCAGACAAATGCTTGTCTTTTTTAAAAGAAACTCGCCGAACTCAGGTTAAATATAGCAAACGCACTATAAAACGATGCGAAGGACTGCCAGTCCTAAATTTAAATCACTTTGTGGTACGTTTACTATACAATCACAATTCAGCCGTATAAATAAAAGGAGCGATATATCGCTCCTTTTTTCATTCATTCAAGACTAAAACAAGGATAAATCCTGTTTTAGTCTCCTGACAGGCGGGTTACTGAATATCCACGTGCACACTGTCCGCTGCATAAATAATTTGTCCATCACTCAAGCGATAGCCAAAGAAGATAAACAGCTCACCCGTAGCAAGGAATTCACCTTGATATAGAATGACAGACTGAATAGTTTGCAAGGTAACGCCTGTTTGTCGTGCCGTTAAGGTTGAAAAATCACTATCCCATAACAGCGGATTGTTGTTATCCATCATGTACCAATCATCGCCTAAATTTGGTAAAGGACGATAAACGCCAACAACAATCATATCGGCTTGTTGTCCAACATGTTCAGGATTGACTTGAATACTGCCTGCAACAACAACCGCGTTGCCAACAAAACCATTCATCACCGTTGATTGTGTAAACGCGCCTTGATTGACAGAAATACCCGCCGCAAATTTCACGGAGTCAATGGTATTGCTAGCAGTTTTTTCTACAATACCAACTGTTTGTAAGATAGGTAAGGTAAAGCATCCACCATTCAATAAAATGTTTGCAAAGGCATAGCAAAACTCAGACGAGCCAGTCAGCGGGAAATTAAAGGTTGTTTTATTGGTATCGTTGGTGGTAAATGATAATGTTCCTTGATAACTGCCTGTCATCAACGCATCCATTTGAATAGTAAAGCTACTAGACAAGCCCGCATAAACAACCGCAGGGAAGTTACTCACTAAGCTAAAGCCTGTTGGTAAGGTTAAACTGCTCAGATTTAATTGTGCATAGCCTGCGCTGACGATGGTAAATGTCTTTCGTACAGGTGTCCCGACATTAGCAATGCCAAAATTAACGGCACTGGTTTGACCATCAGAAATTTCACTTGCACCATCAAATAGCTGAATTTTAGCCGCAGAGGTAGGAACTTCACCGCCACTACTCGTAACGGCAATAGGGAAACTGAAAGTTTTATTAGTGCCACCACTACGATTAAATTTAAAGCTTAATGTCCCGCTTGCGGTTTCGCTATCTTTTTGAATAGTGAAAATATCTGCACCACCTGCTGCTAGGCTGGTCGTTGTTGCTAAGAACCGTCCGCTTAAACTAAAGCCCGTTGGTAACGTTAAGTCGCTGACATTCACCGTTGCATTGGTAATATTGCGTACGACAAAGGTTAATTTGGTATTTGTGCCAAATAATAAGGCAGTCGTTGTACCATTACTAATAGTCGTACTTCCTTGTGTGACACTAATAAATGGGTCATCTACTTGTGCCTTTAAGGTAATCCGATAATTTAAATAGTTCGGGTCATTGGTGATAAAACTGAGTGAGCCTGTTGAGCTTGCCACTGTTGTTGCGTCTAAGCGTACATTAAACGTATCAGAAAGCCCTGCCAGAATTTTGCTTGGGAAAGTCCCTACTAAACTAAATCCTGTTGGTAACGTTAAGCCACTGAGATTTAAGGGGACACTACCATTATTTTTTAAGGTAAAGGTCTTTGTAATCGTATGACCTAACTCGGTAGTGCCAAAATCTACAACGGTTGTTTCTAAAGAAGGGAGTTCTGTTTGACCCTCAAATAAGCTGACTTTTGGATAAGCAACAGGGATTGAAGGACCACCGCCTGTTGAGCTGCTAATCACGGATGCACTGACGGAGAAGGTAAAGGGATTCTCGTCACTATCATCGGTATTAAAGCTAATTGTTCCTGAATAGGTTGCAATACTACTGGTGTTAATCTTTACACCAAATCCAGCGGAAGCACCTACAGCCACACTTGTCGGGAAGCTACCTTCTAAGGTAAATCCTGTCGGCAATACTAGGTTGCTGACATTCAATGTGGCAGTGCCTGTATTTTGAAGGGTGAAGGTTTTAACAAAAGAACTGCCCAGCGTTGAAGAGCCTAAATTAATGACTGTTGCACTTGCATTGCTAATACTGTTAGCACCATAAAGCACTGTAATTTCTGGAGCATTAACAGGGGCAGGTACATCATTAATCGTAACTGTGACAGGGAAGTTAAATGGATTTTCATCAACGTCATTATTTTCAAAACTAATATTGCCTGTCAGTGTTCCAACCGCAGAAGTATCAATACTGACCGTAAAGTTATTAGCTAAACCTGCATAAATGGTTGTAGGGAAAGTTCCTTGTAAGCTAAATCCAGCTGGTAAAGTAAGGTTGCTTAAACGCATTTCTACACTACCCAAATTTTGAATAGTGAAAGTTTTGGTATAGCTACTACCGACTGTTGTTGTTCCTAAATCTACAGGTGTAGTGCTTCCATCTGCAATATTGGCTGCGCCTAATAACACATTAATTTCTGGTGTAATGCCTGTAGGTGGCGGTGTTACAGGATCAGTGGGTAATGAAGGATCGACAGTACCAGTTACATTAAAGGTGAATGGGTTTTCATCAGGATCATTATTAGTAAAGTTTACTGCACCACTTAATGTACCACCTGTAGCAGTATTCATTTGAATGGTGAAATAATTATCTGTCCCTGCATACACAATGGAAGGTAAAGCCGTACTTGCAGTAAAACCAGTCGGCAATACTAAATTGCTTAAATTCATGTGTACAGAGCCTAAATTGCGAATAACAATAGTTTTCTTCGTCACACTATTTAGGGCAACAGTCCCAAAATTAATAGGGGTTGGACTGTTATTTGCGATATCAACGCCATCCACTAATACCGCGATTTCGGGGTAAATATTCGCAGTGGCACGAATGGCAAAATTAAAAGGGTCTTTTGAGGGGTCGTCATTGCTCAACAATAGTTGTGTGGTAACAGTGCCCGCATTTAAAGCATCAAAACGAACAGTAAAATTAGCCGATTGTCCAGGTAAAATGGTTAATGGATTAGTGCTACTTGGAGAAGTGCCAACTTGGCTAAATCCTTGAGGTAAGTTCAATGCCCCCACATTCAGCACAGCAGGTCCTCCATTCGTAATTTTAAAAGTCTTTTGAATGGGTGTACCTACTGTTGTCACTCCAAAATCAACGGGGATTGTTTGTCCATCTGTAATTTGTGTTGCGCCATCATAAACGCTCATCGTAGGGGTTGGCGGTTTAGAATCAGGAATTTCAACCACGCCTTCAACAGGAATCACAAAACGACCGCCATATAATGGGTCATCAACACAAAATTCTATATTACCCGATGCATTACTGGTGGTTGTAGGTGCCCAAGTAATAACAAACGCACCTTGTTGTGTGGGTGCAACAGTTAAAGGGTCTGGGGATGCAGTAAAATAAGCATGAGGTGTTTGATAAGTGCTAACAGAGACATTTGTCGGCGTAAAGGGCGCAGCAACAGCAGAGACACTGATATTACTCACCGTAAATTGGCGCGAAATACTAACGCCTGCTTGGGGAGAATAGAACACATAAGGCGTTGTAATCGTACTCGTGCCTAAATTTAAATATTTTCCTAAATCATCTTGAATGGTGAAATTACCAGATTTTGCCAAGTCACCACTGGTAATTTTTGAACCTACGGCACACGTTGGAGAAGCGAACACTTGTCCACTCCAAAACCAAATCAAGAACAACCAGTAATAGAGCAATCGATATTGTTTGCACATAATTATTTTCTCTCAAATGAATCTATTAATTACATTGAATAATCCGTAGTATAGATTCTCAAAAATGTAAATGCCATTAGACAAATAACGGTTGTTGTGAGGATGGTCTAGGAACGGATTGCGGATATGAACCTGCTAATGTTTTATCTAATTGACTGACATAAGCAGCTAAAGCAATGACAAACAGAGTAATATAAGAATAAACTGTTGAATTTGTTAGGCTAGATAATAAAATTATTAAAAATAATATTTTATTATTAATCATTTTATAAACCAGTCCAAAGATAATAAACGGCGCGAAAATACCAAAATTAAAAAACAATCTAATATATTCATTATGAAAAATAAAAGAGTATAAAACCTCGCCACTACCCGTAAAATCTTTAATAATCCAGTGATACACAACAGGATAATCATCAGAAGTGATGAGTTCAAATCCATCCAATAAACGCCCAATGCCAAACCCAAATAAATAATCTGCTAAGGTGAAATATGAAATGGCATAATCGATGGCTGCTTGAACAAGCTGCACGCGGTCTAATCCCCAGAAACTCTCGCCAAAAACAGCACGCTCTCGAAACACCGTTACATACCACACAGCAATTAAGAGTACAGGAATTGCAAAAAAGAATTTAGAAAAAATAGATAATCGTGCTTTAACGAGAAATAAACGTCTGACTTTTAAAAGCCATGCTAAACCTAATAGGGCAAACCCCATCGTACTTCCTAGTAAAAAAACATTGATAATAATTAATATTTTCCAAAAGAAAGAGAATTCATTAAACAAAATAATAAATAAGAAAACTAGGGTATAAGATAATGAAATACTATATTCAAAAGGTCCTGTATTTCTAAACGCGCCTAATACAGGACCATAAATAATATTGATGAACAAAACCAATAAAATAAAAAACTGGCAGCTCATCACGATTATTTCTTTGCGTTGCCATGGTGTTAAAACAGAACGGTTTAATAACGCCTCAAAAAATTTGGGCAATAAAAATAGCGGTAAAAATTTTAACTCTTGTAACATAAAATAATAATTTCTATCAAAATTAGAAATTACTTCTGTTAAAAAAGTCATTGCACCAACGAATAGGCAAGCAAAGATAAAATGACTAGAAATAACTAAGCCTTTTTTTGCCCATACAGATAAAAGACCAAATAAAACAAACAATAAGATAAAGCCACCTTGTAATAACGGACTACGATAAGTTACCAGTAAAAAACTGAAAGCTAGCAAAAAGGTATAGTAATAATGATAAAAAATAGCCGTGTTATTGCGCATCGTGTAGGACATGGATGAGTTCACTACTCATTATTTTCTAAAGAGTAGTGAACTTGTAGAAAACTATTGATTAGGACTGACAGTTTCTTCCACTCTGTCTGTTGTTATTGGTGTGAGTAAAGGCAACACCGCCGCTTTAATGGAAGCAATTAAATTAAAGCTCTCATCTAACGTTAAGCCGTTTTCTAAGGCGAGAATGACAGATAATGCAATCGGTAACGCAACTTGAGGGAAGACTAACGTAATTTCGCGCACAATTTGCACTGCAGATTTTGGCGCGATAATCGCCATGGCTAAGGCTAATTCATACGCCATAAATGAAGGAATAATCCGCGCAACTGCTGCTGCAACATCATCAGCTGATTCCAAGTCATTAATAATGATGGCAATTACCGCATTAATAACATCGCGTTTAATCGCTTCACGTTCGCTATCTGTTCCACGTTTTAACAAAGCAACAACAAGGTTTTCTGCCGCAGTCACCGCATCAATGCCTGCATCAATTAACTGTTGACCAATAGCAGCAGGAGATTCTTCTCTCTCTAATGCATTCTCAATTGCTTGAGCAGGCGTTAAGCCATTGGCAATGTCTTCTGCAATCGAGCCATAAGAATACCAACCCGTTTCCGTAACAGGGGCTTGATAAGGCTCATATCCTGCTTCAAACACACCATTTTTTTCAGTAATAAATGTATGCGTTTTTTCATTTAAGACTAAGTTTGGTTTGTCTTTTGGGTATCCTTTATACCAAACAACAATAGTCCCTTTAATAACAATGACATCTAAACGGCGTTTTTCAGCATTATAGCGTAATAAACACTCCGTTCCGCGAATTCCTAAAGTTGCAATTTCTGTTTCATAAGTGACTTGATTCGGTGAACGTTTTCCCATTAATCCTGTTAAAAAACGAAAACTTCCTTCCGTCAAATGCACAACACTTTTATCTTGAGTCGCTTGTGTGGCTTGATAATTGTAACCTTGAATTTTTAATTCACTTTTTTCATAAATTGCAAATTTTCCTTTATCAATCATCATTAAGCGGGCAATACCATCGTTACCTGTACGTATTGTATCCCCTGCATTAAACGTTGAACCTGCATTTAAGCTTAATTGCTTTGTATCCGAAGTGATTAAGGAGACTTGCCCGCGTAATGCCTCTACTTTTCCAACAGTAGTGCTTGCCATCACGCTGGTTTGCAAACAATACAAACTTAGCAAAACGACGAAAAAATTTTTTATCGTAGCCATACATAACGCCTCTAATAAAAACGGTTTTTTAACGATTAATAACCCGTTAGTGATGGAATAAAGCATGTATGATAAATAAGTTATACATGTGACTAATTTGTCTATTTTAATATAAATATCGCATAATAATAGGTATCTTTTCACCTATTCTCTTGCCATTTACGACCCAAACTCATGCGTAGCTATCGCTATTTTTGCTCAACTGTGACGCTTTGTTATCTGCTTGTACTGGTTTTTCTGAGTTTAAATCCATGGGTAAAACCAGCCGCTAACGATATTATCACAGGCTTGTCATGGGATAAGCTAGAACATGCTTTTGCTTATACATTATTTGCCTATTTACTGTTTTTAACATCAATGACCTATAATGTAGCCTTTTCAACAGGGAGCTTTTTGAGCATATTATTTGTTGTTGCAGGCTTAGGCGGACTATTAGAAATCGCACAAAGTACATTAACACAGACACGTAGTGGCTCTTGGGATGATGCAATGGCTAATGCGTTAGGTGCATTATTAGGCTGTACACTTTACCGTATTACCCTGCCGTTTTTTCGTCGATGGCAACTGTTAAACTCATCAGTTTTATAGGACTTTTGCATGTCTGAATCAAATGCTGTACCACTTTCTATTTTAATTCCCACCAAAAACGAAGAGCGTAATATTGTTGCCTGTATTGAAAGTGTTTCATGGGCAGATGAAATTATTGTTTTTGATTCTTATAGTGATGATAACACGCTACAACTTGCGCAATCTTTAGGCGCGAAAATTGTACAACGGCGATTTGATAATTTTTCCACCCATAAAAATTGGGCAATGGCAAATATTCAGTTTAAACATAAATGGTTACTGATTGTAGATGCGGATGAACGAATTACAGATGAATTACGCGAAGAAATCCGCCAGCTATTTATGCAACAACCTGATTGTAAAGGTTACTATATTGCCCGTAAAAATTATTTTTGGAATACGTGGGTCAAACATGGTGGGCGTTTTCCTGATTGGCAGTTACGGTTGCTCCAAGTAGGCTATGGACATTACGAACAACGTATTGTTCATGAACACATGTTATTAAATGGCAAAGCTGGCTTTTTAAAACATCCTTTAATTAACTATGATTACAAAGGGATAGACCGCTATTTTGACCGTCAAAATACCTACGCCAGTATGGAAGCCGTAGAAGTCTTTAACATGCTTTACGGCACAAGCGATGCACAACAAATCAAACCCACTTTATTTGCGAAAGGACCCGCTCGTAATCGCTTCTTAAAAAATATTGCGTACCGTTACTTACCGTTTAGACCGCTCATTAAATTCATTTGGATGTACTTTATTAAACTCGGTTTTTTAGATGGAAAAATTGGCTTCCGCTACAGTGTGTTGCAAATGTTTTATGAATATCAAGTGAGTTTAAAACTAGAAGAATTACAAGACCCTGACTCACCGATTACCAAAAAATATCAAGCTTATTTACAGCCGACAATTCAACAACCCACTAAAAAAGGTTAATACTATGTATGTTTTAGGGATTAATGCTTATCATGGAGATGCATCTGCTTGTTTACTCCATGAAGGGCAACTCCTCGCCGCTGCTGAAGAAGAACGATTTTTACGCATCAAACACTGGGCAGGCTTTCCCGCTGAAGCAATTCGCTACTGCTTACAAGTCGCAGGTATCACCCTCGAACAAGTTGAACACATTGCTATTAATCGTGACCCGAAAGCGAATTTCTGGCGCAAAGTGCTTTACACGCTTAAAAAACGCCCAGAATTAAGCCTTATCCTTGACCGTTTAAAAAACGCCAAACAATGGCAAAGCATTGAAAGCGATTTAAAACAAGCCTTTCCCAAACATCATATTCATGCCCCGATTCACTATATAGAACCTATTTGAAGTCTAAGATAAAATGTAAAAGATGAAAAAACAAAACAAAAAGAGTCCTTACACAAGTAGCCTAACAGATGCAGAATGGGCAGTGGTTGAACCCCTCTTAAATGCGTTATTGCCCAAAAAAAAGCTTACCTGTCCGCATAAATGGGGCTATCGCCTGCTATTTGATGCAATGCTTTATCAGCTCAAAAATGGCTGCCATTGGGGCGACCTTCCTAAAGACTTCCCTCCCTATTCAACGGTTTATTGGCATTATAAACAATGGCGGGCTTCGGGAGTTATCGATAAACTGATGATAGGCTTACATGAAAATGCCCGCACGCAATCAAAAAAAACGCTCAATATACAAGCCTAATCATAGTAGATTCCCAAGCGGTGAAAAATACTTGTCTGGCGAGTCGTCAAAGTAAAGGCTTCTGCTTTTACAAAGCTACCAATGGAATTAAAAGACACTTAGCCGTTGATAGTTTAGGCTTGCCCTTGTTTACACGCTGTACAAAAGCCAATATCAATGATGACCTAGGATTGATTGAGCTGTTCAAGGAGAATATCGATTACTTCAGGAACAAACCTTTAGAGATGCCTAAAACGACAATTCTCTTGGATAATGGCTATCATCCTGTGCGTATTCAGGAAGCGTTAGAAAAAATTTATCCTGATATTCTGAGTAAAATCCAGTTTGAGTTATCTCCCAAGCCCAATAAGCAAGAAAAGTTAGCACAAGGTAAGACAGGCTTTGTACCTGTTAAAGCAAGATGGGTAGTAGAACGTTCTAATGCTTGGGTTGAGCGATGTAAGTCCTTAGTTAAGAACTTTGAACGGACTCTTGAGAATGCTAATGCTAAACTGAAACTGTGTTTTATCAGACTCATGATTAAACGAATCGCTTCTTTTTAAACATTTCAAATCGGTTCTATAGAACACCATCTTTCTCATCTCGCCTCCTCCTTTTTCGTCTCAAGTTATCAAGATGCGGTCTTAGTCTCTGTTGATGGTTTCGGCGACTTTGCCAGTGCTGCGTGGGGCATTGGAGAAGGGACAAAGATAAATATTGACGGAAAAGTTTATTTTCCCCATTCACTTGGCATGTTTTACCAAGCCATGACCCAATATTTAGGTTTCCCAAACTATGGCGATGAATACAAAGTCATGGGTTTAGCCCCTTATGGTGAACCACGTTATTTAAAAGAATTAAGACAATTAGTTAAATGTCAAACAGATGGCAGTTTTAAACTTGATTTGACATATTTTCGACATGCCACCGAAAAAGTCGAATACGAATGGCTCAACTGCTCTCCCAAAGTGGGCATACTTTATACCCCTGCTTTAGAAGACTTATTAGGTAAAGCCCGTCAAGCTAACGAGCCACTCACACAAGCGCATAAAGACCTTGCCCGCTCCACCCAAGCTATTTACGAAGAAGCCTTATTTCACCTACTTACAACGCTACACACTCGTTACCAACGCGATAAACTCTGTCTAGCAGGCGGATGTGCCATGAACTCTGTAGCGAATGGCAAAATTTACCAAAACACCCCTTTCAAAAAAATGTACGCCCAAGCTGCCCCTGGTGATGCGGGCGGTGCAATTGGCGCAGCTTACGTCGCATGGCATCAACAACAGCCCGCAAATCAATCCCCAACATCTGTATTTACCATGAATCATGCCTACTGGGGACCTGAATTTACAGATAATGATTTCAAAAAATTATTGGATACCAAACAAGTTGAACTTTCAACAGCTGATTGTCATATTCAATACTTGACCGATGAACAACAACTCTGCGAAAAAACCGCAACCGCCATTGCAGAAGGGAAAGTCATCGGCTGGTTTCAAGGGCGGATGGAATGGGGACCGCGTGCATTAGGTAATCGTTCTATTCTCGGCGACCCGCGCCGCCATGATATGAAAGACATTTTAAATCATAAAATTAAACGTCGTGAATCCTTCCGCCCCTTTGCCCCTGCCATTCTGCGAGAGTCAGTGCTCGACTGGTTCGAAACAGATGACGATGTGCCTTTTATGATGAAAGTCTTCAGCATTCGTCCACAAAAACGCGCAGAAATTCCTGCAGTTACCCATGTAGATGGTTCAGGGCGTTTACAAACGGTAGAACAACAAACCAATCCACTTTACTATCAGCTGATTCAACAGTTTCAACAACAAACAGGCGTTCCTATTGTTTTAAATACATCTTTTAATGAAAATGAACCCGTTGTTTGTCGCCCTGAAGAGGCACTTGATTGTTTCTTAAGAACAAAAATGGATGTGCTCGTGTTAGGACACTACCTAATCACTCGCCAAGCATAAACAATTATCATCGGTCTGAATGACACTCATCATATGAGACCTTATACCCTATAACACTTGCAAAGCGACAACAGACAGCCTAATAAAGCCCATGATTCCTCGTACACTTCGCCAACTCTATTACACACTTGCCCGCTACCCGATGAAAATAAACGGGTTAATTTATAAACACTTTCGTTGCCCCTCACACGGCTTAAAAGTCCAATTAGGGCCAGGGCGCGGAAAATATTTAGAGGGCTGGCTTAATTTAGATGCCAATCTAATCAGTGCTAAATTAGACGTATGGGCAGACTTACGCGACCCGCTCCCCTTTAAAGACAATGCGGTTGATGTCTTATTTTCTAACCATGTGATAGAACACCTACCCGACCCCCATATTCCCCAACATTTTGCCGAACTTTTTCGCGTAATTCGTGCTGGCGGTGGCATTCGTGTCGGCGTTCCTCACTTAGGTAATGCTTGTCGGAAATATGTAGAAGGCGATAGTACATGGTTTATCGATTATCCTGATAAACGGGAGAGCTTAGGCGGGCGTTTTATTAACTTTATTTTTTGTCGTAGCGAACATTTAACCGCTTTTGACGAAACCTATTTATGTGAACTCATCAAACAAGCAGGCTTTGTTGACATACAAATTTGTATGCCTACACGCACCACCAGCTTGCAAGATTTAGGGGTTGGTGAAAATGTGTTTGCTAAAGAATTCGAATCAGATTTTGTAACACCGCATACTTTGACAGTAGAAGCGCGGAAACCGCTATAAAAATAATATTTATAATTAAAAAAAGAACGCCATGAAAATTCTCATCCACGATTACGCAGGACATCCCTTTCAAGTACAACTCAGTCGCGCTCTTGCACAACGTGGCTATACCATTATCCACGCCTATTGCGCAACCGTTGAAGGCGCAAAAGGCAATTTGCAACAACAAGCCGATGACCCACAAACCTTGCGTATTGTTCCATTAAAAACCACGCAAGCCATTCAAAAATACAATTTTGTTAAACGTTGGCAACAAGAACGAGAATATGGGCACGTATTAGCGCAATTAATCCGCAATGAACAACCAACCATCGTTTTATCTGCCAATACGCCATTAGAAGCCCTAGCTATTGCGCAACAGTGTGTTAAACAAAGCAATAGCCGTTTTATTTTCTGGGTACAAGATTTAAATGGTTTCGCAACCTACAAGATTTTAAAGCAAAAACTGCCCGTTGTTGGTGGGTTAATTGGCAAATATTACATGTGGCTAGAAAAACGCTTACTACAGCGTAGCGATGCAGTCATTGTAATTAGTGAAGATTTTCTGCCCGCACTTGCTGACTATGCGGGACAACATCCTAATGCGCATGTTATTCCCAACTGGGCACCGCTTAACGAATTAATTCCTACGACAAAACGTAATTCGTGGTCAATCGAGCAAGCCTTAGCGGATAAAACCGTGTTTTTATACGCGGGAATGCTGGGATTTAAACACAATCCACAATTATTGCTAGCACTGGCGCAACATTTTCAACCACATCCTGATGTTGTTATCGTTGTGATTTCTCAAGGAATTGGCGCGGATTGGCTAAAAACACATGGGGCTAGCTTAAATAATCTAAAAATTCTCCCCTTTCAACCCTTTGAACAAATGTCGGCTGTTTTATCCAGCGCAGATGTATTAATGGCGATTTTAGAGCCTGATGCGGCTATTTATTCCGTCCCATCAAAAATTCTAAGTTATGTCTGTATCGGTAAACCACTACTTGTCGCTGTTCCTGATAATAATTTAGGCGCGAAAATTGTTAATCAGTCGCAATGTGGTAAAACCGTTCATCCAAACGATGAACAAAGTTTTATCCAACAGGCGCAAGCCCTATTAGATAATCCCATAGAACGAGAAAACATGGGCAACAATGCACGTCACTATGCACAACAGCATTTTGCAATTGATGCAATCAGCGAACAATTTTTAAAAATTTTCAAGCAATTAGGAGAGTAAGAGTATGCAAAAAACCGCATTAGTCTGTGGTGCTGGTGGATTTATTGGCAGTCACTTAGTCAAACGTTTAAAACGTGAGGGCTTTTGGGTACGTGGGGTTGATTTAAAATATCCCCAATTTGCACCAACAGAAGCCGATGATTTTCTAGTCGCGGATTTACGTGACCCCGTGAATTGTCGCGCAGTGGTTGATAGAGGTTTTGATGAAGTTTATCAACTCGCCGCAGATATGGGCGGAGCAGGATTTGTCTTTACAGGGGAAAATGATGCCGACATTATGCATAATTCAGCATTAATTAATTTAAATATGCTCGATGCGTGTTATAAACGTAATGTTAAACGGATTTTTTACTCTTCTTCCGCATGTATTTATCCTGAATATAATCAACTTAATCCTGATGACCCCAAGACTTCTGAAGAATCCGCTTACCCTGCCGCACCTGATAGCGAATATGGTTGGGAAAAATTATTCAGTGAACGGCTATATCTAACTTATCAACGCAATCATGGCTTAACGGTACGGGTCGCCCGTTACCATAATATTTTTGGCCCTGAAGGTTCATGGCGTGATGGACGCGAAAAAGCCCCCGCTGCGCTGTGTCGTAAAGTGGCTGAAGTTGCCGACGGTGGAACAATAGAAATTTGGGGCGATGGCAAACAAACCCGTTCATTTTTATATGTTGATGAATGTTTAGAAGGAACTTTGCGTTTAATGCGTTCGGATTGGACGGGACCTGTTAATATTGGTTCTGAAGAAATGGTTTCTATTAATCAGCTTGCACAGATTATTATGGAAATTGCAGGAAAACAGGTAAACTTAAAGCATATTCCAGGTCCGTTAGGTGTGCGGGGACGAAATTCTGATAATCATCTGATTATGCAGAAACTGGGCTGGAAACCAACAGAATCATTAAAAACAGGGTTAGCAAAAACTTATCCTTGGATTCAAGCACAAGTTGATGCATTGAAGAAAAAATAATAACGAGTTGTTACCATTGCAATAAAAAGTGAGGGATTGAATGGCATTTATTAGTGTTGCAGAACCTGATGATTTATCTAGGATTCAACGACTTTTAATCGATTGCCATCTTCCCTTTGAAGATTTAACCCCCGCTCATTTACAACGCTTTTGGGTTGTTAAACAAGGTCTAACCTGTATTGCTTCAATCGGTTTAGAAGAATGGGGTGATATTGGACTACTACGCTCGCTTGCTGTTAGATTTCCACACAGAAATAATGATTTAGCCAGCGAATTAGTCGATATGGCAGAATTATATGCGAAAGACCAAAAACTAAAAGCCTTGTATTTATTGACAACAACCGCAGTAGCTTTTTTCAGCAAACGTCATTATCAATTAATCACACGGGAAAATTTTCCTGAAGTCTTAAAACAAACCGCAGAATTTCACAGTTTATGCCCCGCAACAGCGGTTTGTATGTGGAAACCTTTGTAATCCTCTGTTATCTTCCTATTCCCGACCTATGCCCGCGTTTTTTCCAACCTACCGTTTTTTTGACCAATATATTCAACTTCATACGACGCATCAACCAACACTACAACTGTTTGATGCAATGTATCGACATTTTCAATGTGATGCGCCTACAGAAACACCGATAACGGTTTACCAGATTCAAGCAGAGCCAGAACTTTGTTTGATAACTGCAACAAAAACATACACGGTTAAACACAACAGTTTATTGCCTGCCATTGCGCACGGCGTGATTCTACGCCAAACACTTGCGAAAATTCGTAGCCATATTCTCTGCCATGCGGCTGTTTTATCCTATAATAATCAAGGTTATATTATTGTTGCGGACTCAGGTTGTGGAAAAACCACGTTAAGTTTAGCCCTTGTTAAACAAGGGTTTAAATTATTATCAGATGAAATGGTTGCGATTTCGCTGGCGACGGGAGAATTAACACCGTACCCACGTTGTTTATGGGTACGCACAGGGACACAAAGCGTTTTCCAACAAAATCAATGGGAATATCCTCCTCATCAAATTGTTTCTAAAAGCCAAAACCGCCAAGCTATTCAACTAACTGATGATTTATTAGGCAAAAATTGTCCACCGACTTATCTGATTGTGTTGCAAACACCGCCAACGCAACAAGAACGTTTATGTCGTGTTACCCTGCTAGAATTACCCGAGCATTTATTAGCTGAATTAGAAGAGGCTAACTGCATTGTTGCGATTACCTATAAAGAATCTAGCATTTTACCAGTGTTACATGTTCACGAAGCCCATTTACAACGCATTTACGACATTTGTGATCAGCATGAAACTTTAATTCTAAATGTTGAACAGCAAAGCGTGAGCAAACGCCAATATCAACAATTGCCTATTTTACAAAAAACTACCAAACTCACGGGATTAATGGAGTTATTACGCGCCTTTTTAGGCGGACATCGCTCGGCTGTTTTAGAATTAGAAAACGATTATTCTCATCCTATTCATTTGCTTGCGCCGTTGACGAGGCACTTAATGCAAATAGATTGTTATCAACTGCAAGTCGGACAACTCGCACAGATGGTGAAACTGATTCATGACTTACCCAAACTACCCGAAACAAATAGCAGTCCTTTCGCAACAAATTGACCAAGAAGTTGTTTTGCATGACCCCCGCACGGGCAAAGTGTATATGTTAAATCCAACGGCTTCGTTAATTTGGTCGCTTTGTGATGGGGCACATAGCACAATGGATATTGTCGACACACTACAAGCACAGTTCCGTCAAACGCCTGATAGTCTTCTCATCACAGTAGAAAAAACCATTGCTGAATTAACTGAATATGGACTTATTCAATCAGCTATCTAAGCTTATTTTTTAATCCATCCTCCTCAATTTTAAACAACTTTAATATATAAGTTGTTATATAGTTTTTATAAAGTGAAAATTTATTATGTTATTAATCAGCTTAGATAAAGTCAGCATTGCTTATGGGCATGTTGCCTTATTGGATAATGTCGAATTACGAGTCGATACAGGTGAAAAGATTTGTTTAATCGGACGGAATGGTGAAGGAAAATCGACTTTATTAAAAATTATTGGGGGGACTATCAAACCCGACCAAGGGCGCGTCGAGCGACAAAATAATTGCCGTATTGCTTATTTAACGCAAGAACCTGAATTTGATGAGCAAGATACTATTTTCCATGCAGTTGCCAAAGGATTGGGCGCAGTTGGGGAATTAATGGAGTCTTATCACACATTAACCCAAGCCTTAACTCATCAAGTATCTGATGAACTGCTCACGCAATTAGAAAAAGTTCAGCATCAATTAGAAGCACAAGATGGGTGGTCATTAGAACAAAAGGTAGAAACGGTTTTATCTCGTTTAGAATTACCCGCCGATAAAAAAATTTTTGAATTATCTGGTGGTTGGAAGCGTCGTGTTGCTTTAGCACAAATTCTTATCCAAGAGCCTGATTTACTATTACTTGATGAACCGACGAACCATTTAGACATAGAAGCGATTGATTGGTTGGAAGAGGTTTTAATCAATTTCAAGGGTGGTTTATTGTTTGTCAGCCATGACCGCCGTTTTATGCAACGGGTTGCTAATCGAATTATTGAATTAGATAGAGGTAAATTAACCAGTTATCCTGCTAGTTACGATGCTTACTTAGAATTGAAAGAAGCGAATTTAGCGGCTGAAGCAACGCAAAATGCTAAATTTGACAAGGTATTAGCGCAAGAGGAAGTCTGGATTCGTCAAGGGATTAAAGCCCGTCGTACTCGTAATGAGGGGCGCGTGCGTGCGTTGAAAAAATTGCGCGAAGAGCGTAAGCAACGGCGGGAAAAAATGGGAACAGTTCGCCTGAATTTAGACCAAGGCGATACTTCTGGAAAGATTGTTATTGAAGCCGATAGAATTAATAAAGATTATGCGGGTAAAAGCATTATTAAAGATTTTTCAACGGTGATTTTTCGCGGTGACAGAATCGGCTTAATCGGCGCAAATGGGGCAGGAAAAACGACCTTGCTTAAAACCTTATTGGGTGAATTAACGCCTGATAGTGGCAGTATTAAGCATGGTACTAAATTAAGCGTCTTGTATTTTGACCAACTCCGTACACAATTAAACCCTGAACAAAGTGTTTTTGATGTGGTTAGTGAAGGACAAGATTTTATTGAAATCAATGGGCAACGTAAGCATGTGATGTCTTATTTAGCCGACTTTCTCTTTCCGCCTGCTCGTGCTCGTTCACCTGTTAAATCACTGTCTGGGGGAGAACGTAACCGTCTATTATTAGCGCGTTTATTTACGAAACCTGCGAACGTTTTAGTATTAGACGAGCCAACGAATGATTTAGATGTGGAATCTTTAGAATTATTGGAAGAGTTATTGGCTGACTATACAGGCACATTATTATTAGTCAGCCATGATCGACGTTTTTTAGATAACGTTGTCACGTCAACATTAGTTTTTGAAGGGAATGGCAAAATTGCGGAATATGTAGGTGGTTATGAAGATTGGCTTTATCAACGCCCTGCATCTATAGAAAGTGTAAAACTCCCGAAAAAAGCAGAAAAAGTCCCAGAACCCGCTAAAACCAGTATATCAGCCCCGACTAAAGGGCGGAAACTCAGTTATAAAGAGCAACGGGAATTAGACGAATTACCGTTAAAAGTTGAACAGTTAGAGAAAGAATTACAGGCGTTACAGTTGGTAATGAGCGATGCAGCTTTTTATCGTAAACCCAGCACGGAAATTAATGCGACAACGGCAAAAGTTCAGCAGTTAGAAACGGAATTAGCTGCTGTTTATGCACGTTGGGAAGCTTTAGAGCAGTAGCGACAATTCGTCGAGGTTTATCATGCAACTTGATTTACAACAACTTATTATTCCCGCAGGGCAGCATGTCTTATTAAACAATATTGACTGGGCAAGTTTTGAAGCCATTTTGCAGGAATTAGGCGAACATCGGGCAAGCCGTCTTACTTATCATCAAGGTGTTTTAGAAATCATGACACCCCTATTGCAACATGAATCTGCCAAAGAGTTAATCGGTGATTTTGTTAAAATTCTACTAGAGGAACAAAACTACGATTTTAATAGTGTCGGTTCAACCACGTTTAAAAGTGTGACGATGAAATATGGGATTGAGCCTGACCAATGTTTTTATATTGAACATGAACCGCAAATTCGTGGTAAAGACCGTTTAGATTTAAAAATAGACCCTCCGCCAGATTTAGCGATTGAAATTGATATTACTAGCGAAACATGGATAAGCACGTATGAAGCCTTAGCCGTGCCTGAATTATGGCGATACGATGGGCATGAGTTGCATATTTATGTTTTACAAGAAGGACATTATGTGCAAACTGAGCAGAGTTTACATTTTCCGCAATTTCCAGTTGTGCAAGCGATTCCTGATTATTTACAGCAAACTAAGGTTGCAGGGCGGAATAAGGTGATGCGGGCGTTTCGGGCGTGGGTGCGTGGTTTTTTATGACTCTTTGATCCACGAAAAGCACGAAAAAAGATGAAAAATGTTCGTGTTTTTCGTGCCTTTCGTGGACAATTAAGCAGAATAATTCACTCTCTGCAAATGCACCGCTAACGCGCTATCCATCGTTTTCGTATGTAATGCAAACCATTCAGGCAATCTATCTTTGATATAGGCTCGCCCAAAACTAATCATGCCTTTATCAACCCGTTGTTTAAATTGTTTTAATTCGTTTATAACTCGTTGATGTTCTGCTTGATGCTCACCAAGTGCGGGAAATTTTGTTGCTACCATCAGCTGATTTTCTTTATCAAAATGCGCTTGGGTATGCGTTAATAATTCAGTAAATAAAACTTTAAAATCCGCATTATTGGCATCGTGGGTTTTATTGACAAGCGCGACAAATTCTTGATGCGTATCATCCATTAACGGCAATCCTAATTGATAAGCGTCTGACCAATCCATTAAAGGCATGTTCTTTCCTGTGTGGGTAAGTAGGTGAGTATAGGACGTTGAGCATAACGATTCAGCCAAACTAAAATAGGCAGAGTGCTGGCTGTCAAAATAGCAAGGCTTGCCACTAAGGGCATCCCCAATAATTCACCCGTTGGGGAGAGATGAAGTAAGTAACCTGAGCATAAACTGCCTAACGCACTAGCAATGTGTTGAATAGTCGCATTGAGTGCAATAAATCCACTGCAACGTGTTGTTGCGCTGTGTTGAGCGAGCCAATTTGTTACGGCAATATTACGCAGGGCAAATGCAACCATAAAACCAACAAATAACGGTAAGACAAAAGCAGTCGGTGGTGTTTTCACAAAACCTTGATATAGCACGAAACAGAGTAAAATTGTGCCTGTGATTGCAAAACTCGCAAAGCCTAAACGATTGATAAAGTAGCCACTGCCTTGCATCGCCAAAAAACTCGCAATTCCACCCACAAAATAAAGCAGACCAATTGAATCGCGAGGATAAGCTAAGTTGTATTGTAGGTAAACTGACAAATATGGAATGATAAGAAAGCCTGTAAACATGGTTAAAGCAGTAGTTAAGTACAGTAACCCTGATTTTTGGCGAAATTGATTGAATAGAAGGCTAGCATTGACATGTACCAGCGCAATATCGCGTTGTGTTGGTAAATAGCGATAGGCAAACAAGAAAATAGCAATACCTAGCCCTTGCAATAAGATAAACGGCAATCGCCAATGTCCTAACTGTGCAAGCTCTAAGCTGGCAGGTACGCCGATAATAGTGACAAGCGAAAAAGCACCCATCACAAGGCTCAAGGCACGTGGGCGTTGGTTGCTAGGAATGTGGTAAACAATCAGGGCGATTGCAAGCGCAGTAACAGGTGCGCTAAAAAATCCCGCGAGAAAACGCCCTATTAATAAACTGGGAAAGCCTTCCGCATAGGCAGTTATCGTGATGCCAGTGAGTAAGCCTGCAAAGCTGTATAGCATGGCTTGACGGCGAGAAAATCTATCGAGGAGAAAAATGCAAAATAGCGCGGAAATTGCCGCAGCCCCTTTATGAACGCTGCCTATCATGCCCATATGCGCAGGTTTGATGCCTAAAGCATGTATTAAATCTGCACCTAATGGCATGATTATCATAAAATCCATGATATTGACAAATTGAATCGCGGTGATTGTCAAAACCATGAGTAGAAATTGCCGAGACATTGCTATTTTATTACAAACCTACGGTTTCTAATTCTAAAGTTGACTGTAGGCACAACGGCGATGATGTCCCTACAGTTTGAGTAAAATAGTTAAGTATGAGTAGTATTTTTTTCTTGCACAATAAAATCAATAAGCTCTTGTATTGTATCAACTTCAAGCCAACCTTGTGGCTTAATTTGATACTGTCGTAAAACCTGCCCGACAAATTCGTCCCCTGCATCATGCTCCTCGAATAAATCGCCAACAATTTGATAATGCAATTTTTTCGGGTCAAGCACTATACCTTCAGGTTTTAACAAAAGATTTAATGTGTGCAATACATCATCTGCGGTCAAAGACATAATTCACCCCCACGCATTAAGCTGTGATTTTTTCAGTTGTCAGCTCTTCGGGCAAACAGCCTGTTGGTGCACCTAATGTGGTATCTGGTAATTCAAAACGCACCAAAAAGATTTTTTGTGGAGGTTCTTCTTCTGTTTCCCCTATATTCACAATAACGCCCCGTGTCCCTGCTGAAGCAATTAATTCACCCGCTTCTAAGACAGGAATCCCGCCTTCTTCATCGTTATAAATATCAACGGCTGCATAAACAATATCACCCATTTGCACGTAATTTAAACTCATAACTGAGGCATCCTTTTTGAGAGTGAGAGAGGGAGAAAATACAATACCTGTGATTGATTCGATTAAAAACCATATTTTTATTAAGGGTTTGTGGCGTTTGCTACAAAATACCTGACAAGTACGCTTTGCTACATTGATTTAGCCTAAAATGAGCACTTTAAACTTAAGTAAAAACAATGAATAAAAACTTGTTTTTCTGAGTGGCACACCACTTGCTAACCTAAGAACAGCAATTTTAACGCAAGCTATATGCCAAACGGAGAAAAACACATGATTACATTGACAGACAGCGCAGTCCAAGCCATTGGTCGTTTTATTAAAGGTGCTGACACCAGCGTAGCTGGATTGCGCGTGATGATTACAGGGGGCGGTTGCTCTGGGTTTCAATATGGTTTGCGTTTAGAAGAAAATGCAGGCGCGGATGATACCGTTGTGGATTGCGGTAATGGCGTAAAAGTCTTAATTGACCCCATCAGCGTGCCTTTATTAGCGGGTGTAAAAATCGATTTCGTTGATAGCATTGAAGGTTCAGGTTTCAAATTTGAAAATCCCAATGCAACTTCTTCTTGCGCCTGTGGTAGCTCTTTCTCAGCAGGTCACTAAGATTTTCTCAAGGCAGTTCACACTGCCTATTTTTATATAAAAAACAACTCTCGACCCTTTTTAACGGTTGCAGGCGTGAGTCATATTTCAGAGATTGCCCGTTTTTCTTCCAAGCCAATGATATTAATAAAAAGATTGGTTTATTGATTAAGCACTTGATTTGATAGCAGGAGATTTATCCATGTGGGACTATTCCGATACAGTCAAAGAACATTTTTTTAATCCTCGTAATGCTGGGGCAGTTCCAGAAGCGAACGCCATTGGCGAGGTGGGTTCCATCTCCTGTGGTGATGCGTTACGTTTAAGTTTAAAAGTTGACCCTGAAACCGAAGTGATTTTAGACGCAGGTTTCCAAACCTTTGGTTGTGGTTCTGCGATTGCCTCCTCCTCTGCTTTAACCGAAATCATCAAAGGTAAAACCTTAGATGAAGCCTTAAAAGTCAGTAACCAAGATATTGCTGATTTCTTAGAAGGCTTACCACCCGAAAAAATGCACTGCTCCGTCATGGGACGCGAAGCCTTACAAGCCGCTGTTGCTAACTACCGTGGTATTGAATGGAAAGATGACCACGAAGAAGGCGCGTTAGTCTGCAAATGCTTTGCCATTGATGCCGTGTTGATTGAAGAAACTGTCCGCGCCAATGGATTACGTAGTGTTGCCGACGTGACTAACTACACCAAAGCGGGTGGTGGTTGCTCCGCTTGCCATGAAAAAATTGAAGAAATCATTACCCAAGTTTGGGCTGAAAAAGGCGAATCCATTGATTTTAATGCACGTCCTTTAGTGGCTGAACCAGCCAGCGGGAAGAAATTAACCAACGTGCAACGAATTCGTCGTATTGAAACGATTTTAGAATCTATTCGCCCACAACTTCAACGCGACCGTGGTGATATCGAATTAGTTGATGTTGAAGGCAATACCATCTATGTCAATATGATAGGTGCTTGTGCAGGTTGCCAATTAGAAGCCCAAACGTTACAAGGTGTTCAACAGCGTTTAATGGAAGATTTAGGCGAATTTGTCAAAGTTGTACCAGCAAAAGTACGTGAACAACTCGTTCAATTAGCAAAATAAAGTGGGGTGGGTTATGACAACGGGTATTTATTTAGATAACAATGCGACAACGATGGTCGACCCTAAAGTTGTGGAAGCCATGTTGCCCTTCTTTACAGAACAATTCGGCAACCCTTCTTCTATGCACAGCTTTGGTAATAAAGTTGGCTTAGCCATTAAAAAAGCTCGCCAACAAGTTCAAGCCTTGCTGGGTGCAGAACACGATTCTGAAATTGTATTCACCTCTTGTGGCACAGAATCAGACTCTACCGCCATTTTATCCGCACTAAAAGTTTATCCTGAGCGGAAAGAAATCATTACAACCGTTGTTGAACACCCCGCTATTTTAAATCTGTGTGAACAACTGGCAAAAGAAGGCTACAAAGTTCATAAACTCCATGTTGACGAAAAAGGTCGCTTGGATATGGATGAATATAAAGAGTTATTAGACGAAAAAGTTGCCATTGTTTCCGTCATGTGGGCAAACAATGAAACGGGTACATTCTTCCCCGTAGAAGAAATGGCAGCCATGGCTCACGAAAAAGGGGTATTATTTCATACCGATGCGGTGCAAGCGGTTGGTAAAATCCCCATGAATTTAAAAGACAGCAAAATTGATATGCTGTCCCTCTCAGGTCACAAACTCCATGCACCTAAAGGGGTCGGTGTGCTCTACTTGCGTCGTGGCGTGCGTTTCCGTCCTTTACTCCGTGGTGGACATCAAGAACGGGGTCGCCGCGCAGGCACAGAAAACACCGCCTCTATTGTGGCATTGGGTCAAGCCGCAGAAATGGCAATGGAAGCTATGGATTTTGAAAACAAAGAAGTCAAAGCCATGCGTGACCGTTTAGAAGCAGGCATTTTAGCCGTTGTGCCTAACTGCTTTGTCACGGGTAATCCTGATGACCGTTTACCCAATACCGCAAATATTGCCTTTGAATATATCGAGGGTGAAGCCATCCTGATGCTATTAAACAAAGCGGGGATTGCCGCCTCTAGTGGTTCTGCATGTACATCAGGCTCATTAGAACCTTCCCACGTGATGCGTGCTATGGGCATTCCCTACACCGCTGCTCATGGCACGGTGCGCTTCTCCTTCTCCCGTTACAACACCATGGAAGAAGTAGAAAAAGTCATTGCCGCAGTACCGCCGATTGTTGCCCAATTACGTAAATTATCGCCTTATTGGTCTGGTGACGCACCTGTCAAAGACCCAGAAAAGGCATTCGCACCAGTTTATGCTTAAGATAACCTACATACTTAGACAATTCTTTTACAAATAAAAGAATGTTTGTGACCAGTAACGCAAGGTTGTCGTAAGTCTTACAATGAAGGGGAGGAGAAATTGTGAATACATTTCTCTTCCCCTTTGTTCTTTAAAAGTTATACAAATCCTCTGCATTAAGGATGACTGGAAGGATTATTGCAAGGGTCATATTGTCGAGTCGTTTTAACCCTTTCTGTTGCAGGTTGAAAAATCATGAGTACAAAAACGGATTTAACAGTTACATCAGTTGGTTTAGATAACACTGAACAATCAGTGTTGAATGTTGCAGTCAACCTGTTAAAAAAACATCAAATTCACGCCACTTTATTATCACCCGAAGACAACAATGGACAGATTGTCGTGGTTGATTTAGATAAACCCATCGGTAAAACCTTTTATCAACAATTCCAATCCGCAGGGAAAAGACAACTCATTTTATTGTCTGATAACATTATTAATGACAACCGTCATTTAATGCTTAAAAAACCCGTGCTTGTGCAAACGCTAAAAGATTTGCTGGTTGAAACCTCAAAACAACCCGCTAATAAAACATTTACTAGCCCACCAAGTTCTATTGTCGCGCCCCCCTGTTTGCAATTAAGTACAAGTACAATTGCTAACCCGCCAAAACCCCAACGAACCGTTGTAACGACAGACAGTTTATTTCAAGTTTTACGAAAAGCACGCACGGAAGGGCAAATTATCCAAGTTTTTTACTCGCCACATCCCCCGCTATTTATTGATGGTAAACAAGGTATTATTGCAACCTCTTGTAGCCGTGAACTGCTTTATAAAATTGTTTTTAATCAATATAATTCTGTACGAACACAAGTGCTAACAGAAGCAGATTTCCAAATTTTATCCAGTGGTAAACAAATTCTTTCATTAGAACAAGTGCTTTGGTATGCAACGCTGTACGGTTCACAAACTGAGTTACTGGGCGATATTTCCCCAACAACGCCTGTACGTCTTAAAGCATGGCCTAATCTATCTCGCTTAGAGTGTGAACCCGTACACATTCAACTTTCTGCCTTGTTAGCCAGTCAAGCACTAAGCTTAAAACAAGTGGAAGAAAAAACCTGTTTAGAATGGGGAATTATTGTCGGATTTTATAACGCGGTTGCTTTAGCAGGACTCATTGAGGTCAACCATAAAACGCTCCATACAACTGCACGGCATAAAGCACCGCAAAAAACACGCTTATTTAACCGTATTTTGCAACGGCTTAAACTTCAATCTAGCATTCCTGCCATATAAAAATGAGGGGTTTAAATCCTGAAAATCCTGATTCAGACAAAAAAAGACCTGTTAGGTTTTGAAAACCTAACAGGTCTTTGCTCTATTTTAGAAAACTCGCCGAACTAAGATTTATTTAATGACGAATACCAGGCACTGATAAATTTTTACCATTGCTTAACTGCATTAAATACAGCTCAATATCGCCATACTCAGGCGCATCAGGTGGCAATTCATTCGCTCTAACGGCAACCCCACACCATTGCAAGCGTTTACGAATATCCCAAATCTCTGCACGACTGGTTCTGTATGTTGGGAAGTGGTCTAACATTCCGTCAAACCCAGATAGATATTGCCCGCGCACCCAATGATTTGCGCCAAACACATGGCAATCATTACAAGCAAAATTCAACTGCCCAATTTTCCGTGTCATCAACTGCTCGCCCCGTTTTAAAGCTGCTTTAGTCGCTTTATCCCCTGCATTGATTTGAATAGGCTGCCCATTTGCCAAATAACGTAAATAAATTGCCAACCCTAAATTTTCTTCTGACTGCGCTAAATAACTTTCACCAGTCGTTGCCATTGCGTGACGTGTGACAAACTCCTCAACGCCCACAACCTTCTTTAATCGGGGCTCATATTTCGGCATAGACGCTGCCCATGTTTTAAAAGCTTGCTCCGCCTGCTCATGACAACTTGCGCAAGATTTTCCTGTCGCCCCTGTTTGTTTAAACAACTTCTCGCCTAACTCAGTACCAAACATGGCAGGATTTTCAAATGCATCTAAATTCGCCCTAGTTTCCACTGGCACAGGGCGAGTTTTCGGGTTTTCTTTATCATCTGTAAATTGCGTTGCTTTATTCAACGTTTTCAAATACGCCACAATATCCATAATTTCTGCGTCACTAAAAACTTGATGCGCACCCCATGGTGGCATTACTGAAGCGGGATTATAAACACGCGGATCATAAATATAATTGAACAAATGCTCATCCGTCCGCCCCCATGTTGCCACCGTTGACAAATCAGGCGCGATATTTCCCGCTAAATTTGCGTTAGGCATTACATGACAGGCATAACAACTGCCACCACGAGAACGATCAGCAACCAGTTTTTTGCCTTTTTCAGCGTCTCCAGCAGCTAATTTATCAATCTTCTTAATTTTTCCAACTTTAGGAGAACTATTTTTATCCAACGAATTAAAGTTACTCCAATTATCGCTACTCCAATCCTTATACCGCTTCCAAGGCGATACATAAGCAGGCTTTTTCAATTCTAAAGGCACAGCCGACGATATTTCTGCTGCCCAGACAACAGGAATAGAACCAAGTAATACACTAACACTAACAAGATAAAATGATGTAATAAAACGCATTTTTCCTCCTCTGAGTAGCCTTGTCGAGACGCACGATTATATAAGCGTTTCTCCCTACAGCTATAGACCAGTTTTGTCTAAGGATATAAAAAAATCTATGTAAGTAACCTCGAAATTGACTGCCACATTCACCCAACAACAGCACAATCTACCCCACACATTTAAAACGCTCCTTCCTAACTTGCCTACAAGGATTATTACTTATTCTTAACCTATCGAACTCCTCATCGACTAACGGTTCTCACGCATCAATACAAGTTAATCAAGAAATAACCCAATTAATACCTGAATTTAAAAAAGATTCATTAAATCTCTATTTTTTATATAACAAAAAATTATCCTTAAAATAAATTTTTTTAACAAAATACTACTTATTTTTTAACTAACTAAAGTATCAATAAATCCAAAAAGATACTAAAGCAACAAAACTACGTTATAATCGCCACATGTGTCTATAACACCACATTTGTATCTTATAACTAACAAGTTCTTTATAAATACTTATAAAAACCGTTAGTTAATCATCATAATTTCAGCACACTTTAGCGGTTGAAAGACAAATTAAAAAAGATACATAGTTGGTTGAAGATACTAAATATCTTTGATGATGTAATCACTAACTACATTTACCTTTTACTAACGAGTAACAGAGTATTTACATGAAAACAAAAACATTCATTAAGATGACAACAGTCGCACTGCTAGTGAGCAGTTCTGTTGCCTCTGCTATAGAGCTAACGGATTACGTGACCCCTGACAGCTTTTACCAACAATCCTATTTAAGCGGTAGCTTCAACTTAAATAGCGGTAATCAAGACCAAACCAGCTACAACGGTAGCTTTTCTGGTTCTTACGACATGACCTACAGCACCCTGCCTTTTGTGTGGGATGTTGCCGTAGATGGTCGTACCGACTTTGAACGTGGCGGTGAAAGTGATGCATCCACCGATAAAAGTTACGACTTTTTTGCCAGCACGACTGCTGATAAATACTTTAACGATAATAGTTTATTATTCGGCTTTGGTTCTGCTGACTTAGGCTATCGTCGTCTATTAGGTGCAGACGAAGCAGATGACCCCTATGCTAAATTAGGTGTTGGCGTGGGTTATGGACGTATTTACAACGCGACTCCCTTAGCAAAAGCCATCAGGGTTGTTGAAGACCTCGTTAAATACCAAGTATTAAGCAAAGAACCTTCAACCAAAGGTTACATGGAATTAGCCAGCGTCATCGACCGTGAGTCTGAATTCATCAGCAAATACAGCCTGAAAGAGTATAAAAAATACTGGGTTGAAGCGATGGAAGACATTTTACGTCGTGATGGCGTATTAAAAACTGAATCACTGGGTGCGTTAGGTGTTATCCGCATTCAAGAAATTCTGTTCGACGAACGAGTTAATAAACGTGAACATGGCTGGGTTGTTCGTGGTGGTGTGGGCTATATCGCCTCTAACTATGACGGTAGCGACTCCGACCCCTCTTTAGACGTGATTTTCGAATACGGCTTACCCATTGGGTTACAATGGCAATTGATTGAACGTGCTGAATACTCTACCATCTTAGGGGGTGACGTTGGACACAGATTCCGCAATATTTTAAGCCTGACCTACGAAATCACTGATGCCATCGACTGGGAAAATGAGTGGGAATTAGACTATTTAAAACCCACAGATACCCCACCTGATAACATCATTTCTAATACATTGGCATCTACCCTCCGTTACTATCTCACCAATCGTTTAAGTGCAGATTTAACACTTGAATTACGGGATATTGAAGACGATATCGACGGTAATGGTAACGATGATACAGAAAAATCCGTTTTATTCGGGATTACTTACCGTTTAAATTAATTTGATGTTGTTTAAGTAAGTTGTCATAGAAAAGCCCCGTTAATGCGTATTAACGGGGCTTTTGTTTTTTATACATATAAACCAAGCAGAACTTGGCGAGCAGGCAACTCAGATTATAGTAACCGTATTATAAAGTGATTTAAATTTAGGACTGCCAGTCCTCGGCATCGTTTTATAGTACGTTTACTATAATTAACCTGAGCTTGGTGATATTCTTTTAAAAAGACAAGAGCTTGTCTGAATCAGGATTCAGGGTAATTAATCATCCTCGCTCTCATCATCTTCGTCATAATCATCCTCGTCATAATCCATGTTGCTCAAAGTTTCCTTTGCTGTTTTCGCAACTAAAGGGTCTTTGTCTTCGGTTAACGTCATAATCTGCTCAGTCGTTAGACGGTCTGATGAAGCCAGTTCTTTACGAACTTCAGGGTCGCTATGGGTTAATAATTTCTCATACCATTCAATATTATCAATCGTTTCAGAACCGCAAAGTCTATGCAAGATGTTAATCAGTGCAATCAACAATGAGGTGTCATTACGCTGAATAATCTGCTTGATGTGTTCTTGCGTGAGAAATTGTTCACATAAATCATTACGCAATAAATCCTCAACTACCGATTTATTTTTATCACTTATCAAGTGGTTAAATGTCTCTTGGGTTAAGAGAGAAAAACTGGCAAGCTCTTGACGAACTTGGTAATGTGGATGGTGGGCTAATAAAGCAACAATGGGTTGCCACTCTGCACCAGCGTTATAAACAACATTGCTGAGTATTCGTTGCAATACTTCATAATCTAAACTAATTTTCTCATCATTCACCAACAAAGCAATTTCAAATACAGGTTGTTCGGCTTTTTTCTGTTTCGTGGTTTTCATATTTCACCTTTGTCAAGTTAAAGAATTTTCCTATCTATCGCTCTACCGCTAAAAACTAATTTATCATCAGCAATTGATGATAATGTATAAATTTATATGTTATTTATAACATGTAATTATTAACGGCTACAAAAAATTATACACGATAACAAAATAAAATCTATAGAAAAATAAATATTTTTTTGATTATTAAACAAATTTACAAAAATAAAATAATTCATTCGCTTGTAAATATAAAAACGCATCAATTAATATCATCTTTAAAATCTATTGGCGTATTAAAAACGAACAGTCGCCATTGCCCGCACGAAGACAAAAGAAATCGTATGAGTTATTAAAAAAATCCCCTACAATGAAAACTTTTCTATAAACACCCGATTGGTTGTGACGAGATGACAGCGAAAGACTATAAAGACACATTGAATTTACCGAAAACCGATTTTTCCATGAAGGCAAATCTGCCAAACCGTGAACCAGAAATGCTGGTTCATTGGGAAAAAATTGATTTATATCAACTCATCCGCACAGCAAGCGCAGGTCGTCCTAAATTTGTTCTGCACGATGGACCACCCTATGCCAACGGTGATATTCATATTGGTCATGCTGTCAATAAAATTTTAAAAGATATTATCGTCAAAGCCCGCACGCTTGATGGTTACGACGCGCCCTATATACCTGGTTGGGATTGTCACGGCTTACCGATTGAGCTACAAGTAGAAAAAAAATTCGGTAAAGCAGGGCATAAAGTTGATGCGCGTGATTTTCGCACCAAATGCCGTGAATATGCAAAACAACAAATCGATAAACAACGTACTGATTTTAAACGCCTCGGTGTCATCGGTGACTGGGAAAATCCCTATTTAACGATGGATTATAAAACCGAAGCCAATATTATCCGTGCTTTGGGCAAAATCCTTGAAGCAGGACACATTTATAAAGGCTTTAAACCTGTGCATTGGTGTGTCGACTGCGGTTCTGCGCTTGCAGAAGCAGAAGTCGAATATGAAGAAAAGAAATCATTGGCTATCGATGTGCGCTTTAGCGTTGTAGATGAAACGGCACTACTTTCCCGCTGTCACCATGTTCCCGAACACAACGGCACGGGTGCAATTTCCGTCGTTATCTGGACAACAACCCCATGGACATTACCTGCTAACCAAGCCGTTGCACTGAATCCAGAGTTGGAATACGCCCTTGTTCAATGCGAAGGACAATATGGCAAAGAACGCCTGATTATTGCCGAAAAACTCCTAAGCGCGACTATGATGCGCTATAACATTGAGCAATATCACGTTGTTGCCTACTGCCAAGGTAGCGACTTAGAAGGACTTTTATTACAACATCCTTTCTATGACCGCCAAGTGCCCATTATTCTGGGCGCACATGTCACTACGGAAGCAGGCACTGGCGCAGTACATACCGCACCAGGTCATGGTCAAGATGACTATGTTGTCGGACAAAAATATCACTTATCTGTCGACAATCCTGTTGATGGTACAGGTAAATTTTTACCTGATACACCCTTATTTGCTGGCGAATCCGTCTATTCTGCTGACCCGCATGTCATTGAAATTTTAAAAGCACGCGGTAAATTAGTGCATGAACAACGGATTACTCACAGTTATCCACATTGCTGGCGACATAAAACCCCTATTATTTTTCGTGCAACCCCGCAATGGTTTATCAGCATGGATAAAAAATCTCTGCGTGACCAAACCCTTGCCGCGATTAAAACCGTTGCGTTTACTCCAGACTGGGGACAACAACGTATCGAAGGCATGATAGCCAATCGTCCCGACTGGTGTATCTCTCGACAACGCAATTGGGGCGTACCGATTACCCTGTTTATTCATAAAAAAACAGGCGAACTACACCCACAAACCCTCGAACTATTGGAAAAAGTTGCGTTATTAGTAGAAAAATCAGGAATAGATGCATGGTTTGACTTAGAACCCACTGAACTATTAGGCGCGGATGTCGCAAATTATGACAAAGTCAGCGACACGCTCGACGTATGGTTCGACTCAGGCACGACCCACTATGCCGTATTAGAAACCCGTTCCGAACTCACCATGCCCGCTGACCTCTATTTAGAAGGTTCAGACCAACATCGCGGTTGGTTTCACTCCTCAATACTTGCCTCTGTCGCCATGCGTGATGGTGCGCCCCCTTATAAAGGCGTATTGACGCACGGCTTCACCGTCGATGCGCAAGGGCGAAAAATGTCTAAATCCCTAGGCAATGTCGTCGCACCGCAAGAAGTGATGAAAAGTTTAGGCGCGGACATTCTGCGCTTATGGGTTGCTGCGACAGATTATCGGGGAGAAATTACGGTTTCTGATGAAATTTTAAAACGCATTGCCGATGCATATCGCCGTTTACGTAATACAGCACGTTTCTTACTGGCAAATTTAGACGGCTTTAATCCAGAAACCGACATTGTCAGCCCTGAAAATATGCTTGCCTTAGACCGTTGGGCGGTTGACCGTGCCTATCAAGTACAACAAACCGTTACCCAAGCTTATACTGACTATAACTTTCATGTGATATATCAAAGTGTTCATCATTTTTGCTCTATCGACATGGGCGGTATTTACTTAGACATTATCAAAGACCGTCAATATACGATGCAAACCGACAGTATTGGCAGACGCTCGGCACAAACCGCGCTCTATCACATTGTCGAAGCCTTAACCCGTTGGCTTGCACCAATATTAAGTTTTACTGCGGATGAAATTTGGCGACATATTCCCGGTCAACATGGGGCTTCTGTACAATTAGAAACATGGTATAAAGGCTTATTTCCCTTAGCGATGAATAGCAAAGTTAATGCACAAGCATGGGAAAGTATTTTCACAGTTCGTGATTTTGTGAGTAAAGAACTGGAAAAATTACGGATTGCGGGCAAAATTGGTGCGTCTTTAGAAGCGGAAGTCGATATTTATTGCGATGGTGATTTATATCAACAACTCACAGCGGTTGAAGATGAACTGCGTTTTGTCTTTATCACTTCCTATGCAACCGTGTATCCGCTCAGTGCTAAACCTGCTGATGCCGTTGCAGGTGAAGGTTTTGCCCTTGTTGCACGTCCTACGACACATAAAAAATGCGTCCGTTGCTGGCACTACCGCGAAGATGTCGGCACTCATGCAGAACATGAGGAGTTATGCGGTCGCTGTGTGGATAATGTTGCTGGAGAAGGGGAAAAACGGGTTTATGCGTAGTTTTATGATGGCATAATATTTTTTCTGCCATTCATATTTTTTATATAACCCTGCTTAATATTCGTTAAGCGGGGTTATTTTTTGGCGATTGAATCTTTATAATAACCTGAGTTCGGCAAATTTTATAAAATAAAACAGATACCTGCTAGGTTTTAAAAACCTAGCAGGTCTTTTTTTGTCTGAATCAGAATTCACAGAATTTTCAGAATTAGCAGAATTAAAAAGCGTGATTCGCATTAATTTCTTGGTTTAACCTGAGTTCGGCGAGTTTATTTTAAAAAGATAAAAGCTTGTCTGGTGAGTCCCGATGAAAAACAAGAGAATAATCTCTGCCAGTCCTTCAAACCTTTTCGCGTGTTCCGACAGACCTGCTAGGTTTTGAAACCCTAGCAGGTCTCTATTTTATTTTATAAAACTCGCCGAACTCAGGTTAGTCTAAATTCAGCAATGCAATCAATCATTAGTTTATATTTCCCCTGAAAAGCATTCGTAAAAATTGGGCGGTTGAAAATGGTCAACAGAGAGTTGCATGGATAGCAACTCTCTATTTTTTTAACTATTGGGTAGGCGTTGTTGCAAGACAGTTTTCGGGCAGTACGCTAATTTCTATTAAATTTACATATGTTCCCCATTGATGAATACCAATAGTTGTATCTGCTTTACGTGCTTTTAGCCAGACAGGTAGCCCTTCTTTTTGTAAAAGTATGGGTAAGTTTAACGGATGGATTTTTTCACCTTGTGTGCCTTCTATCCCAAAAAATCCGCCTTCTATGGATAAACTGATTACTTTGCCTGTCAGTTCTATCACGGTATCTTCTGTTTCTGCCATCGTTAGGTTGTGGTGCATACCTAAAAAGAAAATAATAAATCCCCAAATCAATTTATGCACTTGCTACTCCTTTTTGTCCTTGTCATATCGTCATAATAACTTAATAAACTGCATGGCAAATAACCCATAAAAAAAATTAAATACCCTATAAGAAAAACTAACTATTAGTTATTGCTAATATACTTCTACGGGTGTATAGTTTGCCTCGTATATTAGATGTTTCTAATACATGATTTTTAGCATTGAGCTATAACACGATATTATTACTGACTAACAACAGAAGTGCCTACTATAATTTCCTACGTAGTATAAGTTATAGTCATGGTTGCTTGTGTTACGTATGAATTGAAACAGATAGAAGCTAAGGAGAAATCTAATGTTAAAAATTGCCAAAGTGTTAGCGTTATCTGCTGTTTTAGGTGCTGGCGTTGCCGCAGCACCTGCACAAGCATGGTGGGGTGCTCCTGGGTGGGGTCCTGGTTCAGGTTCAGGTTGGAATGATTGGGGTCCTTTCGATGGTTCAGGTTGGGGCGATTTCAACATGAGTATGGGCGGTGGTGGTCGTGGTTATGGTCGTCAATATAGTAACTATGGCTACTATCCTTATGGTGGTTACGGTGGTTATCCTTATGGTGGCGGTTATGGCTATCCTTACGGCGGTTATGCACCTGCTACGCCTTATGGTTACGCGCCTGCCGCGCCTTATGGTTACGCCCCCCCTTATGGTGCTGTTCCTGCAATTCCTCCAACTGCACCAACAGCCCCCGCGCCAGATGCCAAATAATTTAAGATAGTCTTTATCTTTGATTTAGAAGGCGTAGCGATATGAAAGGAGTGATATTTAAAATATCACTCCTTTTATGCTTTTAGGGTTTCTCAATTTTCCCTTATTTCCCCTGAATATCTAATACTTCTTGTTGTTCAAACATCGTAACTGCTTGTTGATGCAGACGGATTAATAAATCCATGAGTTGTTGCTGTTCTGAGAGAGAAACCGCTGCCAATAAGCGTTTTTGTCGCTTCATTGCTGCCTGCATCCCTTCTTGATGTACTGCTTGCCCTGCGGGGGTAAGCGTTAATTTTAAAATACGTCCATCCATTGGATTTGGTTCACGAATAATCCATTCTCGGCTTAATAAGGTATTCACGGCTCGACTGACCCAACCTTTATCAACGCCTGTGTGTTTGCTTACTTCTTGTGCTGAAATAGGTGCATAGCGGGCTATTGTTGCAAGAACACGCCATTCTGTTAAGCCAATATTAAAGTGATGGTTGTAGTAGCGAGCGGCTCCCCGTGCGAGAATATTTGAAAGACGGGTGATTTGAAAAGAAAATAAATTTTCTAAGTCCAATCGCTGAAAATCTTGCGTACTCATATTGATACCATGCCTAGTATAGAAGTCAGATGTCTAGCTATTTATCCACAGTGTTCTGTGGCAAAATGACATCATTTTGTTGTCATTAGAAGAATTATGCTGAAAATTACGTGGTTTTGTTATCTTAGTTAAAAAGATTAAAACGAGTTTTTTTAATCCATTAAACAGCTTTTGAGTATTAATCAGCTATTTTTATAAGAAATTATCCGAAGGTCTAAGGGAGTGTGAAAATTTATCATGCTAAAGCCTGTTTTTTATAGCGTATCACTGTTGATAAGCCTTAGTTTATTGAGTGCTTGTAGTTCTCATGAGCGTTCATCCTCTATTCAACGCACTACCCGTCAAGCGGGCACGCCGTCATCGATAGCGGCTACAGAACCAACACGGCAAATTGATCCTGCTTTAGCCGATACCTTAAAAAATCAGACGGCAATGACCGAGGCTAATAATACGCCTGCAACAGTTCCTAGCTCAGCAACTACAACTTTGCCCGCTGTTTCTGAACCGCCTGTTATTACAACACCACCAGCAACAACCGTTGCAATAACACAACCTACCTTAGCAACACCTGTTTTACAATCAATGCCCATCACAGAAGATGTTAATGAACCCCCAGAATTTAAGGGGATTGTTTCCAGCCATAATCAATGGCGACAAAAGGTGAATGTGCCTGCATTACGATGGTCAACGACGGTTGCTGCAACCGCACAAGCATGGGCAAATCAACTGCAAACTAAGGGTTGCCCCTTAGAACATAGTAGCCAGCACCAATATGGTGAAAATATTGCCGCAGGCACAGGAATGAGTTTAACGCCTGAGGGGGTTGTTGCTTTATGGGCAAGTGAAGTCGGCAACTATGATTATGCAATGAATCGTTGTGCAACGGGGAAAGTTTGCGGACATTACACGCAAATTGTTTGGCAAAGTAGTACAGAAGTTGGGTGTGGCAAAGCCAGTTGTGGCAATCAAGAAGTCTGGGTCTGTAATTACAATCCCGCTGGAAATTATGTGGGCAGAAAACCTTATTAACATAATCATTACTCGTGCACTGTAATGATTGTTTACTTCATATCTGTTTAATCTGTTATGCGACAAATTGAAACAAAAATCATCAGTCCTTTACTTGGCAAACAAATTCCGCTGCCTACTTATGCAACTGAAGGCGCGGCGGGGATGGATTTACGCGCTTGTTTAGAAGAGCCTATTACTTTGCAGGCGGGGGAAACTCGCTTAATAAGTAGTGGAATTGCTATTAATATTCATGATAAAGACCTCGCGGCTGTCTTATTACCTCGCTCAGGGTTAGGCACAAAATACGGTATTGTCTTGGCAAACTTGGTTGGTCTGTGTGATTCTGATTATCAAGGTGAAATTCAAATTGCGGTCTGGAATCGTAGTCAACAGGCTTTCACCATTCAACCAGGAGAGCGTTTGTGCCAATTGGTGTTTGTGCCCGTTGTTCAAGTTCAATTACAAATCGTTGATAATTTCAGCCAAAGTAGTCAACGGGGCGAAGGTGGCTTTGGACACACAGGCAGACATTAATACTTTTCTTCTCCTTCATCACCTTACAGCAGACTGTGGATTATGATAGATCAATCTTCTAATCGCCCTCTCATCCTCATTATTGATGATAGCTCGCTGAATTTAAAAATTTTAGATGTAATTCTACGCAAGCATAATTTTGAGGTCATTATTGCCCATCATGGCGATGCTGGTTTAGAAGCCGCCATTAAATACAATCCTGATTTAATCCTGCTAGATGTCATCATGCCTGGTGGATGGGATGGATATGAAACCTGCCAACGGATTAAGCGTATTCCCAGTTTAGAACAAGTCCCTGTGTTGTTTTTATCCGCATTAGATGATACAGAAAATAAAGTTCGCGCCTTTTTAACGGGAGGGGTGGATTATGTCAGCAAACCTTTTCAAGAAGATGAGTTACTTGCCCGAGTTCGCACGCATTTAGAACTATCACATTTACGCAAGAATTTAGAACGAGAAGTTCTGTATAAAACTCAGAAAATTCAATCATTATTGGAAGTCTTACATCTTTCTTATGATAGAGCGCAACAAGCCTCTGTCATGAAATCCGAATTTTTACATAAGATTAGCCATGAATTTCGGACACCGATGAATGTGATTCTCGGCATGACAGATACCTTGATTGAAGATACTGAACTTGATGAAGAGCAAATACATTGCGCTAAAGCCGTGCGTAAAGCAGGCAAGCAATTAATGGGTATCCTTACGGATATGTTGAACTTTTCACAACAATCTAAAGGTGATCCTAGACAAATTATTTCTGAATTTCGGTTAGATGAATTACTGCGTCATGTGTTGCAAGGAGATTTATCTGAACGTGCAGACGTTAAACAGTTAGATATTATTGTTGATATTTCGCCAAAATTACAAAGAGTTGTACGCGGTAATCACGATTATTTATTTGAGACCTTGACAAAATTATTGGATAACTCCGTTAAATTCACCCGTCAAGGGAGTGTGCTTGTCAAAATGCAGCCCTTAGAAGAAGTCGAGGGAGGACAACGTGATTTATGGGTACATGTCGAAGTTGTTGATACGGGTATCGGCATTATGCTGGAAAAACAGCAACATGTGTTTGACCCATTCACACAAGCGGATAGTTCAACGACCCGTATTCATGAAGGAATGGGCATGGGGCTTGCCCTTGCAAAATTATTCGTTGAAAACATGGGGGGGCGCATCGGCTTAGAAAGCGTCTTAGGCGAAGGCAGCAATTTTTGGTTTGATGTGCCATTAGAATTAATAGACTAAACCCAGTTAGCCTTTTCAACTGTCATTGCTGACTACTCGTGATTCTTGTTACTGATTAAAAAAATATTATGCTAAAAATCCGTCGTCGTAGAACTGCTATAACTGCTTTACGCGTTTCTATTATCATCCGTACAAAAGACCGTCCTCACTTATTAACCCGTAGCTTGCGCAGTTTAACCGAGCAAAAACGCCAACCTGATGAAGTCGTTATCGTCAACGATGGCGGAATTGCATTAGACAACGTAGTTACGCAATTCCCTGATTTAAATATTCATTTAATCAATCATGCAAGCAGTCAAGGGCGGGCGAAAGCGGGTAATATTGGTGTATTAGCGGCACAAGGGGATGTTATTGGATTCTTAGACGACGACGATATTTATCTGCCTGACCACTTACAACGGTTAGAACAAGTGATGTTGCAGTTCGACGCGCTTGTCGTATATTCAGGATGTCGTTTAGTACAACGTGATTTATTAGGCGAGACGGTTTTACTACAAGAAAGTGCGTTAAAAGTCTTTAATGATGGCTTTGATGCGACTCGTTTACGTTATGAAAATTATATTCCGCTCATTAATCTGCTCATTGAGCGGGATTTATGGCTAGAACAAAATGGCTTTGATGAGGCATTTGAGGCATTTGAAGATTGGGATTTATTGATCCGACTGTCTGCACAAACTAAGTTTTATCATCTAAATCGGATTACCACAGAATATGCCGTATGGGGTAGTAGTCAAATTACCCGCGAAATGGATAAAACACGCTGGAAATTAGCTTATCAGCAAATTATTAATAAACATATCTTGGCATTGCCCGCAGAACAGCAACTAGCCCTATTAACAGATTATTGGATAGTTAGCCAAGAACGGCGTGCTAGTGCGCAAGATGCGCAACAGTTGACCCATACCTTGCAGTATCAATTACAAGAAAAACAGCAACAAGTGTCACAATTACAGGCACAACTGCAAAATCAACAGTTAATGCATCAAACCCAATTATTGGAACATCGTGAACATAGTGCCGTTTTACAAACCCGTTATGAAACGGAATATACCAAGTTACAAGATTTACACACGGAACAAACACAACGTTTTAACCAGCAATCCACCTATTTTTATCAGCAACAAGAACAGCAACAAGCACAATTAAAACAAGCACAAGAAAAAATTACGCAGTTACAGGCAGAAGTTGAGGAGCTGGTTACAGAACAAAACCGCTTACAACAGATTGATAAACAACGTGAACATCAGATTCAGCACTTACAAAAAGCGTTACATGAAACCAGTAAGCAAATTTCTGTCGGTATGGGGCGGAATATGCTGGAGAAAGTCCTTGCCTACGCGCCAAATGCTTATGCATTAGCCAGTTCATCAGGCAATTTATTAGAAGATTATCAACGTTTGGTCGAGTGGATACGCAATAAAGCACACACACTCAACACATGGGAAACAGAGCAACAGCAATATCTCCCCCGTATTCATGAAACCTATCAGCATTTACAAACACAACTGACGGAATTAATTCATCATTTAACGACATCGCGCTGGCATTTTGTGCGCCGTTATCGGGGATTAGCACAACAAATCGAATTACAAGCCCATCAGTTACAACAGCATCTTAAGCATTATGTAGATGGCAATCAGGTAGTTGTCACCCGTTTAGCCTTAGCGGGTGTAGAAAAACAAACCCTATCATTGCCGATTCCTGCACCACGTCCTTTATCGGCGGTCTATCCGACCTATATGTCTATTGCAGGCAATGTGGAAAAACCGCACTTTATGGAAGGTGTTGCCGAATTAGGTAACGTGCCGTTTTTCCTGACACAAGGTAAAACCTTAGTCTTTACCACACATTGCACACTGAATGATTTTTTCCGTCTGGATGTATTATTAGCAACTTGCGTGCGTATCAATCCCAGTCGCGTCCGCGTTTTAATTCGTTTATTGGATACAGGGGAAGTCATTCGTGACCTTTTTATCGAAGCGATGGAAACCTTTGATAATCGTTACTATCCCATTTGTTTTGAGCCGATTGCTGATTCTGCGAATCAAACCTATCAGATTGAAATGGAATCTCCTGACGCAACGGATAGCACTTGTATTGCTGTGTGGTGTCATCACAAGCAACCGCGCTTAAATCAGGGGCAACAACTACCTGATAACGTTATTGATATTGCGCCACAAGTTTTACCTGCATGGTTACAAGAAAAATTATTAACCTTTCCTATGCCTAGCGCGTTGCAACAGCATCATGCGCCTCATATTTTTTTAATTCATGGGCTTGTGCCTAGCACGGCGTTACTTACCTTACACAGTCTGATTACCCACATCGGACAAGCCTTAAGCCACGCAAACACGCAAGGGCAAATTGTGGTATCAGGAACAGCAAATTATGAAATTCAACAATATTGTCAAACACATGCTATTCCGCTCTTAAAATCACAGACTTTTGTAGAAGAATTACAATGGGTAACACAGCAATGTCATGCAGAACAAATTTTATGGCGTGTTGCAGTCAGCGCATTACCCCATATCAGCCTTGTAACACAAGCACATGAGATTCTAAAACAAGAAGATATTGCACTCATCATGCCTGTGGAACAGTTGACGAATCAGACGATTCGCGCAGCGTATGCCGTTTTACTGCGAGATGGGATTGTGCATTGTGCCGCTCTTGGTGAGAACATTAATCATCCTTATCATCGTTTTGGGCGTGATATTCAAGCAGGTAATAGTGGATTAATCACGCTCCGTGTGCGCTGTTTAGCCAAGCTCGACATTGCTCAATTAAGTACATATCACACCCAACTGTACCAATTAACAGATTTAATTTGGCAACTTCAAGCGCAACATCAACGGAGTTATTATCAAGCGACATTCAGTTATACGACTGAGCAGGCAATTGATAAACCTGATGAAAATCTATTAAACACTGATGCCACACAGTTTTATCAATGTTGGCAAAAGACATTACCCACACAACATGCACCCTTTACCCACAGTTTGGATAGCTTAGTAAACCCACATGGAAAACTGACTATTCTTGTCATTGATGCAACGTTGCCCACCTTTGATGAAGATTCAGGCTCATTACGAATGTTTTGCTGGCTGAAGATGATGGTTGCAATGGGTTATCACGTAACGTTCTTTGCTGATAATCAAGATGGTAATCCAAAATATCGCCATCCTTTAGAACAGAATGGCGTAGAAGTATTTTATGGGGGTTATACCATTGCCGATGCCCTCGCCCATCGTCATTTTGACTATGCAATTATTTGTCGAGTGGATGTTGGACATCGTTATATTCCTTTCGTACGTTTATTAAGTCCAAAGACTTGTATTTTATACGATACTGTTGATATTCATTATGTCCGTGAATTGCGACGTGCGGAAATTGAAAACGACCCCAGTTTAGTACCTTATGCGCTGGCTTTAAAACGTAAAGAATTATCTAACTGCTTGTTAGCTGACTACGTGATTACAGTCACAGAGGACGATGGGTTACATTTACGCCAAGAATTACCCCATCTCGCTTATTCCCTCGTGCCCAATATTCATCTACCTGCGCCCTTAGCTGAAACGAGCTATGCTGAACGTGATGGCTTAGTATTCATCGGAAACTATAACCATCAACCGAATGAAGATGCTGTTTATTTCTTTATAGAACAAGTCTTGCCTAAAGTTCGTGAACGCTTACCAGATGTTAAATTTTATATTTTAGGCAGTCATCTACGCGATAAGATGCGTACATTGGCGAATGAATACATCGATGTGATTGGCTGGGTCGATAAAGTCGAGCCTGAATTTGCACAACGACGGGTTTTTGTTTCTTATCTGCGCTATGGGGCAGGCATGAAAGGAAAATTAGGACAAGCCTTAAGTTTAGGACTGCCTGTGGTGAGTACTAGCATCGGCGCGGAAGGTATGGGCTTAATGCATGAAGAAACAGCCTTAATTGCGGATGACCCTGAACATTTTGCTGACGCTGTTTGTCGTTTATATACCGACTCAATATTGTGGGAAAAATTAGCCCAACAAGGTCGAGACTATATCGAAAATACTTATGGCGAAACTGCCATTAAACGTTATTTAACAACATTGTTTGATACAGTAAAGCCACTTTAATCTTGTAGTTACTGTGAAGTTATATCATACTTAAAAACTTGGATTTAACTTAAGGTTATCAATAAGTGATGAAAAGCTACTACGATATTCTTGGCGTAACCCCTGACGTAACAGAAGATGAACTGAAATTGATGCTCAGTGTTGCGTTACAAAAATCTAGCAATGACAAGCAGAAAATGGCAGTAAAACGCATCTATCAGGTTTTAAATGCTCAGGAAAGTCGCAAAAACTATGAGAAAGCATTACGTTGTTACAATACGTTAGGCTTAGATTTCCCTGTGGAAGAAAAACAGTTGCAACAAGCTGCGAATAAGAAGCTACAAGCAACGAAAGAAGGTTCTAAACAGTTGTTGATTAACCGTGCTTTAGAAGAATTAACTAAGAACTATACTGCTTATAGTGAGTTAATGTTATCTAAAGAGGAATTTGTTGCGGTAAGTAAATTAGGTAATTTGAAAAAAGTCGCAGGTAATTCAGAAGGTAGCAGTAAAAACACGTTAATCATCATTGCGGTTGTCGTTGTGGTTGCATTAGCAGGTGCCGCTTTTTATTTCACCCGTTAAGCATTGTAATACACTGAATTAACACTGATGAAATATCAGTGTTAATTCTATCTAACCTGAGTTCGGCGAGATTCTTTTAAAAAGACAACAGCTTGTCTGAATCAGAATTTTCAGAATTAACAGAATTTAAACCCCTTACCCTCCCTTAAACCAAGAAATTAATGCGAATCACGTTTTTTAATTCTGCTAATTCTGAAAATTCTGTGAATTCTGATTCAGACAAAAAAAGACCTGCTAGGTTTTGAAAACCTAGCAGGTCTCTGTTTTGTTTTATAAAACTCACTAAACTCAGGTTAATAATAAACCCCACCCAAAATGCACGCACTACGTGCACCTGTAACACTGGGTAAATTCCCTGTTGCTAACATTAAGCGTTGTTTTGCTAACCATGCAAAACACATTGCCTCAACCCAATCAGGCGCAATGCCATGTTGTTCTGTTGATTCTACAGGGCAAGTCATTTGGGCTTGTAATAATTCCATTAAATATTGATTGTGTACCCCACCACCACAGACTAATAACCTATCAGGCTGATAATGACTAGCCGCTTGTGCAATGCTAATCGCTGTAAATTGTGTGAGCGTTGCCTGAATATCTGTAGGGTTTTGCCTCTTTTCTTGTAGATAAGTCGCTAACCACGCTAAATTAAAATAGTCTCGTCCTGTACTTTTTGGGGGAGCTTTTGCTAAATAAGCATCAGATAAAAGTGTTTGTAATAAATCAGGTAAAACCTTACCTTGTCGCCCCCATGTGCCCTGTGTATCGACAGCAATGCCACGTTGTTGATAAGACCATGCGTCTAATAATGCGTTGCCTGCTCCTGTATCAAAGCCAATGACGGGCATATTGTGATTTGCAGGTAAAACGGTGATATTAGCAATACCGCCAATATTGACCACAATACGACATTCTGTCGGATGTTGAAAAATAGCTTGGTGAAAAGCAGGGACTAATGGCGCACCTTGTCCCCCTGCGGCAATATCACGACGGCGAAAATCAGCAACAACAGGGATTTTAGTTTGTTCAGCAATAATATTTGGGTCGCCTAATTGGCAGGTATAAGGCGGGTTACAATGCAGTTGATGGTAAATGGTTTGCCCATGACTGCCAATTGCGGTAATACGATGGCGGGCGATTTGTTGAGTGTTGAGTAAGGTTAAAACAGCGTGCGAAAAAGTCTGTGCAATGGCAACATCTAATTGAATTATCTCTGCTAATGGTGTGTTGGCTTGGCTGATTTGGCTCACTTGTAAAATTTGTTGTCGTAGTTGACTATCCCATGAATGACTATGCACCGCTTGTAAGTTGGGTTGTGTCGTTGAAAAGTCGACTAAAGCAACATCAATGGCATCGACACTTGTGCCTGAGATAATGCCAATAAATAATTGTTCACTCATAAAAAACTCTCAAAAAAAAGACACTGCCGTTTTAACGAACAGTGTCTTTATCTTTTGCAATGAAATTAAGTTATTACCAACAATCTGCGCTTGTTGTTCCCGTCGCGCCTTTTGTTCCTGTGGCATTAAGCGTGAATGAAGTACATTTTGTATCTTTTGCTTGTACCCCTGATGTAGGGGCTTTTGCTTCAACAACAAAGTTTGTTGCGGTTGCGGTTGTTAACCGAATTTCATAGTAGCCTTCTTTAGAGCAAGCAACACCAGTTGCAACAGTACATTTACCTGTTTTAGAACCAAAGCCTTTTGTATCTTTATTAGGCATTAATAGCTCCATGGTTGTTGCATATGCATTATGGTCAGCGTAATAAGTTTCTTGCAATTGTGTCACTTCACTTAAGGATACTTTCGCATCTGACCGACGTGCTTTCTCTACATAGGATTGATAAGTAGGAACTGCAATTGCCACTAATATAGCAATAATAGCGACAACTGACATTAATTCTAACATTGAAAACCCGTTTTCTTTTCTGCGTATCATCGTATTCTCCTGAATACCTTCAGTGTGTTAATGGGACTCTTTAATTTAATGTAAAGAGTCCCTTAACAACTGATATGTCCCGACTATTCTTGTCGCCAGAAAGTGGGGGTTAGGGTAATTTGATTAATTGACCCTGCATTGACAGGTTGAACCGCTAATGGAATACCCAATGCATCATTAGCTGCTCCATTGGCACTAAAGCCTTCATTGGCAGTATCAGGGTCGTTAGAGATGAGACGAATATCACCATTGGATAAGAACATGGCTGAAATATCAGAAGTAATCCCTTCTTTAATTTCTCGAGAACGTTCATCTCCGTATGCAGAGACAGCGGTAAATAAGCTGACCGCGTACAAGAAGCTTGTACCATCACCACTGGATTCACAAATTGAATTTGGGCACGCGCCTAATGAGTCACCATGCGCTTGGTGAGCTGACCATGCAGATTCATCAATAGAGATGGTGTGGGCATTGCTATTATTACCCGGTGGGTAGTGACAAATAATAACTTTACCTTTCTTCAGCTCTGCTTCAGGGTCAAAGGGCGGTGAGTAGGTCGTGAAATATACTTTACTATCTAACACAACAGGTGACGCTAAGGTCTTTTCACCATTGTCATAGTTAAAGTTGATGAACCACCCTCTACCATTTTGTAAGGCATCCAATTCAGATTGAATCGCGGTTTCATTATCACCTGTGTATTTTGTGCCAATCACATCTGTTGTGACATCAAACAAATTAGTTTGCGTGATGGTGCAGAACTTTTTATCTGATGCAACCGATGCGGTGGGTGTGCTTGCACATGTTTTAAATGTCCCATCAGATTCACGGGCATCTCTGAAGCTTTCATAAGTTGTCGCGTTATCACGTAAAACATAGAATTGGTCTTGGATTGAACGCCCTAAGGGGTTAGGACGATTACCTGTGCCAATTGTAACAGCATCAAATGCGGCATCCGCAAAGCGTTCATCAGGCGTTGGTACACGAGCAACATCAGGCGCGTAAAAGAATTTACGGGCATTTTTCTCATCCGTTACATCGCTGAGTATGGCTAAGAGTCCGACAATGGGTTGTTTGATAGCGGTATCCTTAAAGCTGCTTAAATCCAACCGCCAAACTTGTCCGCCTAAATCGCCAACATATAAGCGGTCTGTCGTATTATCGCCAGTGCTATCCATGAAGGAAATTTCAGAGGGAATCCCATAAATCATCTTCGGAATATTAAGACCGCTGGCTGTTGAGTAGCCGGTATAAGGCTTGTTAACGATTGTTGAACCCCCTTTCCAAATTAACTTGCCTGTTTTGGCATTGACGATGAAGATAGCATTACCACCTGAATTGCTTTCTCCCTCAACATCACCAGGAAAACCACCGCCAAAGATTAAGGTCACAAGGATTTTATCACCGAAATTAACCGCCGTTACTTTAGGTGCTGACCATGTATAAGCTAATTCAGAGAAATCGCCTGTACCCCCTTTAATCGTCCATATCAATTTAGGTGTCACAGTGCCATTACCATCATAACTTAAGTCAAATGCGTAGATATTTTTACCACCACGACGCATCCCAATGTACATTCTGACAAAATCACCACTGGCTGTTTCAATCACACCATTTTGATTATTGTCATTAATCCAGAATTGTGCAGTGCTATCAACCCCGTAAATGCGGCTTAAGCTTTCTTTGTTGAGCATTAAGGCATTTTGAATACCAAATAATTCTTTTGGTAAGAATGCCCATTCTTCCTTTCCATCCTCTGCATTAATCATATGGATAAGCCCATCGTTTGTACCCACAAATAATTTTGTGTAGTACTTAGAGGCTGTTCCAAATGTGACAGAAGTCGGACTGCTATGTAACGGGTCGGCAAATGCCCAACGATTTTCATCAGTGACTGTATTTGAATCTTCGTCTTTGACATCTTTACCCCGAATCCAATCAGCTAACAAACTCGCTGATGCATTATCTAAGGTATTCGCTGTTGCTAAGGCACTAACAACACTGGAATCAGTGATAGAAACCATACTTGTGCAACTATCTGCTAAACAAGTACCTATATTCCGTGTGGAATAAGAGGGAACCATGACACCAGCCCCGCCTTTAGTCACAACGTTACCGTCACCTGTTGTGCAATTACCTTTTGTACAAGTGTTCTTTCCCCAGAAACTGCTTGCTGTACTCTTGATATTACCAGGAGCAAATTCTTCATAACGGATACAATTTGCATCAGAACTATCATCTGTTTCATAATTTGAATCACATGCAGCACGTTGACCATTTGCATCCAGTAATTCACCTGGGCTACAACCTGTAGAGCTATCTTCACAAATGAGATATTTCTTCACATTACCTGCCCAACGATGTGTCCGTTGTGGTTTGAAGGATGCAAAGTAAACTTCATTACGATGATATAAGCGGTTAAATGAACTGACAGAAATACTAGGCGCGGCAAACGTAGCACTTTCAGTGACAGCACCTGCCACAATAGTACGGAACGCATTCAGTAAGGATTCCACGCTTTGTGTATAGTAGAAGTCTCCCCCGCCTTGTTTTGCAAGTTCATACAAGTATGCAATCGCCATATCACTCAGCGCAGATTCTCGTAAGTCTTCATACAATATGTAGTAGTATTTTACTTCTGTACTCTGCCACTTATAAGAATTGTCTGCTTGTTTTACCCAGCGGTTTGCTGTTCCACGGAGGAAGTCTTCTTTAACACCATTATTGGTAAACTGCATTTTCTTAACAAATTTAACTTCAGAGTGTTTATCCCATGCTTGTTTACGGGCTGTTTCCATTGCTTGGTCACGTGGAGACATGCCAGTCCATTCTTGATAGTAATAGGCTTCAAGAGCCGCACCACCACTATTGCAATAGTAAGATGATATGGTACTGCAATTAGAATTTTGATAGTCAGAGCCGCGTGAATACCCACCGACGTTGACATTGCCTAAATCACCAACCGTGTACATACCAAATGCACCATTGCCACCATTGGATCTATTATAGAATGGGTTTCTTAAACTTAACCCAATGGTATGTAAGGTTAAATTAGAACCATCAATATTAGGATCTACGTCTGTCTTATTCATGTACTCAGCCATATCAACCCCGCATAATTCATGAGAGGAGAATTTAGTTCTGTATTGGGTCATACTAGACAACGTAATATTTTGACGATTGTTAAACGGTGCAAAGGTAGCTTGACAACTACTCTTTTTCGTCAAGGTTTTGACAGCTGCTTCAGCCCCATTCCCATTTGCCGCGCCGTCTGTTAATAAAACAACATGGTTTTGAGAGCAGACATTAGATTTAGGGGCAACATAGTAATTGACATTACTTTTTTTCGTGGTTGCTGCAACATGACTGGTTGAAGTGCCATTATTCAATTGACCATTAACAACTTTACCACCCATATAGTACTGAAATGACTCATAAAGTGTTGGGACAATAGGTGTGCCACCACTCGGCGTATGTTGTTTAATCAATTCAACTAAGCGATCACGAACAGGCGGAGAAAAACTTGTTCCTGTTTGGTCAACAATAATTCTGAGACGTGGGGCTACTAACGTGGGATCAACACGTTCCCCATCATAAGAAGCCACTTGTCTTAAACCAGAACCAGAGATAAAGAACGCCATATTGCTACCCGTTTGCCATGAGGTTGCTAATATCGCTTCTTCTACAACATTAGTCACATCAATGGTATAGGATTGCCCTTTATTCCAAGTGGTGCTAATGTTTTGTGTTACTTTATTACTGGTTTTAGTCCGATTGCTTAAATCGCCAATAACATCAGACTTAAACGTAGTAGCACTCCCTTTTTCCCCCACAATTTCTAATTTCGCATTATTGCTATCTGCAACATTCGTATCAGGCGCAGAAGTGAAAATTAATTCTGCCTTTTTAATGGCTTGTCCACGTGTTAAAGCAACACTGGGGAAGCGTAAACCAACCAAACGCTCTGTTAAGTCACTCCCTGTCCCTGTTGTCGTCATTTCTAAAATCGGGCTGGTAAGGAATACAGAACCATCGGCACTTCCGCCTGTTTTCAATTGCTCTTCTGCATCATCATTGCTATTGGTAATCCGATAAGAAAGTGTTTGTTGCACGCAACCTGTGGTATTGCTGGCATCGAACTTGATTTCGAGTTGTGGCGAATAACTGGGTGAATCGTCATAAGACAAGGCGCGACGAATTGGGCTACCTGAAATAGACTCAATCATAAAGGTCATGGCATTGCCACCGCACCAGCCTGAACGATTAATAATTGGCTGTACTAAGGTCTTGATATCCCCTGTACTATAACTAGAAATCAATGGTACATCTGGATTATCAGGATCAACCGTTGGAATTGTCCATTGTGTTAAACTCCAATCGTATGTTGTTGTTGCGTAAGACCGAGATGAAATATTGTTCTTGGTTGTCGTAATTTCTGATGAATTATCGACATTTTCAACTTTGACGCGGACACTGGTATTCGGTGTAAATGACGCTTCATCTGTGGTAAAGGTCAGTTTTGCACTGGTAATAACCGCACCTTGCGGAACACGGACATTATCAAAACGCAAGCCTATTTTTTGATCATAGCCTGATACAACCGTTGTTCCTGTTGTTGTCGTAACACTAGGGACAGGTAACTTGTAACCATTACCACTGTTATAAACAGCAGTTACTTTAGACGCACTCCACATTGTTGGGCTTAGAACAATTTCATCCATAACCCCTTTAAACGGACGATTTAAGAGTGTGCTACTTTCTTGGGTAATCCCCGCAGCCCCAATGTTCCAGCCTGCATTAATGTTAGAAAGATAAGCATATGAAGTATTTGTGTTGCTGGCAGATACCGCACCATCAACATAAATATATATATCTTTAGCTGTCTTATCCCATGTGACTGCAACATGATGCCATTGTCCTGTTGGATTACTGATAGTCGCTGAACTTAATGTGACGGAATTCCCCACAAAAGCAGTAACAATCTTTTTATTAGTTTTGTCATAATAAACAGACAATGCTCTATAAGTACTACTCGTACTACCTGTCGTATCACCTTTAGCGATAAAGGTAACGCCATCATTTGTAAAAGCATCAGAATCCGCTTTAAACCAAAATGCAACAGTTCCTGTATTGCCCAGTTCTAAATCAGGCGCGTCGTCTGTGGAAAAAGAAGAATGAGCGTCATTGACACGAATATGCCCACCGGTGCCATTAAAGTAAACCGCACTACTATTAACTTTCCCTGTTTGATAACTAGGCACTGCAACAGCCCCTAAAGAATCAACGAAAGTGATACCAGCGACATTATCCGTCATCGTGCTATCACCACTAATACCCGTTGCTGTCCCTGAAGAACCCCCATTCAACTTAACATTATGTGGAGAAACAGCTGTTGCTTTTAAGTCCCAAATAGCATTAGCGCCATTATCACCACAGTTTTGCGTATTATCACCCGCACAAAGGTCTGCACTGCTGGTACATAGACTTGAAAAACCTTTAGAGCCATAAGTATCACCACATCTACAATATTGGCTGTTTTGTACCCCCATAAAACGATAGCCTTGCTTTTGACAATGCAACGCACATACATCTAGGGTTAAAGCAGAATTTTGTAACAAAGTTGATTGCGCTAAATCACGACTGCTTGTAGATGTTGGACTCGCTTCAGTAAAACACCCGACATAACTTCTAACGGGTGGCTCATCATCAGCCGTTGTACTTGCAAAGCGAGTAATATCTAACACAAGGTCATTTAAAGAAATTTTACCTGCTTCAGTATCGCTTGCTGTACCGACACGCTCCTCAGCATCATCATTCGGCCCGCCAATATAAGTCGTTGATGTCGCTACCCCCGCATTTTCTCCTGTTACATCAGAAACAGGGGTATTAACATTGGTAATGGGAAAGACAACAGGAATTTGCCCTTCACCTGAAGTAAATGACATTAAACCAATGTTGACATTAGTCACCTCTGCCAATAATTGATAAAGAGCTTCTTTCAACATATCAATCCGTTTAATTGCGCTCCCAGAACCAACAGGATTATCAACTAACGAACCATCAGCATTGTAGTCATAGTAATTCATACTACCTGATCTATCTAAAATCAGCAGGATATTGGGATACGTTTCTGTAGAGCCTGTATAAGCCTGTCTGAGGTAGAGCTCTGTATCATCTGCATAGCTTGTACTGACAAAGCCTGAGCAAATGCTTAACAGAACCGCAGATATAACAGATTTTAAGCGTTTCATATCTGTCTTCCTATTTAAGTGCAACTAAAGCTTTTAAACTCAAGTTAGTTATTTTAATAAACACCAATTACAACATAAGAAAAACGGGGGTAATTGTCTTTTTATGGATTATCACCAAATGCTAATGACCCATCCGTTGCTGGTACAAGTCGTGTCATCCCTCCCTTTAAATTAACACGTGGCGCAGTAATATCTGGTTTTGTAGAACCTGATTGACTCTTACTCGCTCCTCGACTCACATTAATAAAGTGAGCTACTCTAAAACTTTCCGTACTACTTAACCCCGTTAAGTTAGTAAATGTCCCTGGTGCGCGAATAGTGACAAACTCCAATGAATACTTATCTGTTGTTGCAGCACGTTGCAGATCATCTTTTGTTCGCCAACAAGGGCCAGGTTTTGTATCTGTGCAAGAACTACTAGGAAAGTCCACCACCTCAGCGGCTGTATCAAATGGCGAGGAAATTCTGTCCATAATTTTCAAACCTTCTACATTGGTCACATCCCCATATTCGCGCTCTGGTAATGCAACTCCTAACTCAGACACTTGGAATGCACGATTATATTCAGCCGTATTTGCTGCTTCACGTGTTTGGAGTTTTGTCGAATTTAACGCACTAACGCCTAACATCGTTAAGACAACTAACAATAACAAAGCCACAATTAAAACAGCACCTTGCTCTTGTTTTCTATATCGTATTCCATATAGCGTTGTCGGATGTCTAAATAAATCCATGGTTTTCATGATAATTGCACCCTTAACTGTTTCTAATGCGGATTACACTCGTAAATAAGCGATGACGGTAGCCAATCTCATTAGTCAGATTTGCTGTTGCATTAGGTTCATAAATCACCGCAGGGTCTAACGTAAACTTAGCCTCTGTTGTATCCCCTAAATCAAACCGTTTATTAGCGGTCCGCATCAACAAAGTTATTTTCACAGCAATAATACGATTAGCATCAACATTTGCAGTGGGTTCAATATACTGATTAGGAACACCATCCCCTGTAGTATCCAATCCCAAACGCACCTGCATATTTTGCACACCCTCAATAAAGGGAATCATGTTGCAATTAGCGGCTACCGTACAATTAGGATCAGTCTTATAGAGCGTGTATCCATCCTCAGGGTCATTTGCATCACCATCCCCATTATTATCTACACCACGCACTTCATACCTTACTGAATCTGTGACATTTGTAAAAACCTCAATAGGCCACGCATAAGTTCTACGGAATGTTGTCGTTGAACCGTCCAAGTCCTTTACTGCAACAGTATTACCCGTAACGCTTGCAACCTTATAAGCCAAACTACCGCCACAATCACTAATGACAATAGTGCTATCTATCGCAGGCTTTACACTACTGGCATCCAACGTAAAACTATTTGCGTTAGGATTTGCAAATGCCGTGTTAATAGTATTCTGCTCTACCAATAAATTTTCCCGTACCGTTCCTAAAGATGCTGCACTAGTCGTTTGTAATAAATCTAGAGAAGCAGGATTTAAGGTTAAATTACTTCCATAATAACGAATGGTTAATGCATCAGATTTAGAAATACTACTTGCTGTATTTTTACTCACAGTACTAACACCAGTCGCATCTTTAATAGCAACATTATTCTCTACTTCGATACGCGCTCCAGTGTTTAGGTTCGTTGGTGAACGTGTAGAACACCCATAATACCCAGACATACGTAACCCAAACGTCATATCATCCATGACAAAACGAGCGTTATCCTGTAACGTTGAAAGCTCAGCCTGTAAAGAGTAAGTCCGCTTACTACTTGCAAAAATGGTTAACACCCCAGCCAATAAAATTAAACTAATGGTAAGAGCAACCATAATTTCTATGAGGCTAAAGCCTTTTTGCTTGCTTTTCATGTTCATAATACCATTATCCATTGTTGCTCAACCTTTGTTGTACTATTACGTTCCTCTTGCCAACGCAACGTAACTGTATAAGTTCTTGTTACGGCATCATAAGCCACACCAGCCTCAGGATTTGGTAATGCAACGATTTGACCTGTTACCGCAATAACCCCCACAGCTTTGCCCCATTCAGACAAATCATAATCTTTCAACTCCGCAGGTGTACAAACCTGTGTTGCACAATCCTTTGCATTACTAATGCTGGTAAAAAAGCCAATACCATAAGCCCCATTAGCCGCTTGTACAGGATTCGTACGGATTCTATCCATCAAGTCATACGCTAAAAAAGTTGCTTGAGTACGAACATAAGCACTGTGATTAAAGCGTTGTCCTGTTGTTTGAAGGGCTGCAACCCCTAATAAACCAATAGAAAGCACCAACAAGGCGATCAACATCTCTATTAAGGTAAAGCCCGCAGATTTATATTGTTGCGTGTTCATAGTCTTACTTACCATTGCCGTTTGTAACACATTTCAATTCACGATTAATCAATTTTAACCGTCCAAAAACATCTAACTGTAAACGACGACCAGCTGGGTCCTTAGTTTTATGATTTTTAATACAAACATCAAAATTGACAGGCGCATCATTCACAACACCGCGTCCAACAAAGCTAATATTTGTTACTGCTTTATCAGGTGTAATCGTGATGGAATCATCTTCAAAAGTTACTTGGCGAATAATATCCCCTTTACTCGCATCTTCACTTTTATCACCATCCGTATCCGTCCAAACTTTCCATCCTTTTGTCCAGTCGCCACTTAAAGCAGTCACTTGAACACAAACACCACTGGTTGCAGTACAAGTTGAGCCGAAAGAAGTATAAGAATTACGCGCATAAGCAAGGGTATTAACAAACTCATTTGTTCTTGTCGTAATTCGGTTATTCATGATGGTATAACGCATTTCTGGTACGGCAATGACGATTAAAATAGCTAAAACCATAATCGTGACCATTAACTCAATAAGCGTAAAACCAGTTTGTGTTTTCATAATATTTAAACCTTTAACATATACAAAAGTGAATGGGAGATAACATAGTGATAAAGGGCAAATTTCCCTTGATTAATGGCTAGCAATCTCATCGTTGTCATGATTGAGCCTCGCGATAGTTTAGTTATTTAACCTTCCCAATTCTTTTTAACTTCTTCAAGAATATATGTAATGAAAAGCAAGACAACTGTCACCTATACAGTGGACAAATGGTGAAAACATCCTGATTAGTGGTGACATTCTTCTAATTTAAAGCGGATGGATTAAAAACAATAAAAATATATAGTTAGTAATCAAAAAACAAAAGACCTTAAGGTCTTAGACAGACATTAAGGTCTTTATCAAAAAATTGGTAGTCTTTAAAATAAAAAAATTCACAACCACTACAGTTTTATAGCGTTAATCCATTGTTCTATATCATTACGTTGAAAAATTCTTACTAATTCATGAATATGTTTAATTTCTTCACCATTCATTTTAAATACCACTTCAAAATTACCAAAGCCCCGACTTTTTCCCCAACCTAGCGTTAATTCACCTTCTAACAAATCCCGCGCAACCAATAATAAAAGCCCTTTTCCAGCATTCGAAATCGAAAATTCATCTTCTAACGAATCCCGCGCAACCAATAATAAAGGCCCTTTTTCAGCATTCGAAATCGAATCGTGCTTACTCAAATGATGAATCGCAACAGAACCAGTTAAACCCTTACACTGAACCGCTTCAACCGTATAAAGCGCACCATCAGCAACTCCACCCGTAAACCTATCAACCGCGTTAAAAATTTGCTTTTCTGAAACATCATTTCCTTCAGAAATCAAATCACTAAAAAATAACACACCACGATGATTTGTATCACCAAACAAAGACGTTAAACAGTTTTCAACTTTTTCTTCACCTATCGTCAATAAAATTTTTCTGACTCGCCCACGCACCCAACCTCGCAAAGCCGTTGCAGGAATAAAAGCCCGCCCATCAGATAAACGGCTAAAAGCTAAATCTGGCTCATCATCCTCTTTTTCTTCTTTTTTAATGACAAAAGCAGGGTCATTCAACAAAAATTTAGTTTTAGGTACTAAAGTAATTTCAACTATATACCCTTGCTTTTTCAATATATCTAATTCAGCGGTAGGATACTGCCAATCTTTATAAGATTTATTTAATTCATGAGGTTGACCATCTTTTAACCACTGAGCTAATGCGTCAGTTGTTAAATAACGCACCTTCAAATTTTCCAACTTAACTAATCCAAATCCTTTACTTCTGCCCGCGCCAACAGTTGCAAACTGCTTACCATCCCAACAAGCGAATAATAAACCACAAAACTGCTTAATATTTTCTTCAGTCACTTCTTTATTAAGCGATTCCAGACTCATTTCCAGTTTAAAAACAGCTCCCTCAGGCACGATTTCCAAGCTGAATAAATGATGTTCTTCCGCCACGCCTAAAATAGGATTTATACTAATTGATGTTCTTAAAATCGTACCTTGTTCTAAAGTATTAACCTTATCTTTAAAACTTGGTAAAGATTCTAAAGTCGCATCAAAAACACGCAAAATCCCTTCTTCTTTAGAATCATCGAAATGACTGTTTCCAAAAAAACATTGACGTACTTTATTTTCATTTTCATTTTTAAAAAAATACGGTACTGCACTCGCCAAAACCCCACGCAAACTTGATGCGGGTAAATACGGTTTTTTATTAAAATCTAAATACAATGTACTATAACTTTCTTTACCCTGCTCTTTTTCTACCCCACTCCCCACATGCAAAGCACTCAATGTTTTTAACTCAGCAGAAATCAAAACACGGCAGAAACTCATGCTAACTCCTCCCAATCCTTGTCTAAACCACCAAGCCCTTGCCACTGCGGATTAATCACAATTTCCCCATACCCATTATTCGCAATATACGGATTCTCATTCCATGCTGACCCGCCCAATGTTTCTGAATGTTGTGGTAATCCTGTTTTAATCCATTTTTTTAAAATTTCCAGCGTTTTCTCAAAATTCACAATATCAAATACAAATATGCTACCCGCACAAGTTAATACTTGAGGATTATAAGGATGTTTCGACCAAAATCGCTTTTGCAAATATCCGCCACCGACTAAGGTTTGCCGAGCATAAAAATGAGATAAACGGAAAGCCCCCGCCTCGTTTGCCAAATTTTCCCATGTTTTAGCATATTGCTGATGTAATGCATCCCCGCCATTTGTCGCAGGAATATCATACGGATTTGGCAATAACAACGCAGGTGTTTGTAACATCAATACAAACTGTGCATTATTCTGCTTAGGCAATTCATTTTCTACTAAAAATTTAAATGGCTCTTGATAGACAGTAACTGTTGCTGTTGCTTTAGTCTTACCTAAACCCACTAACTCCACAGAAAAAATGTTAGCTAGCTCAGACAATACCGCTTTACGTTCAACTTCAGGAATTGCTTCACAATCAATATTTGCTAACCACACATAATCCTGTGGATGAATCACTTCCATTGAAAATAGACTCTCATCCTTTGCCCTATTAGTCCCTTCTTCAATCGCCGTGCGTATATTGACTGACCGCTCAAGGTCTAATTGACCACACAATTTACTGGCATTTCCCCAAGTTTCCCCTTTCCAATCCACAGAAAAGGCAGGCGCACAGTTTTTAATTAATCCCGCTGTCTTTTTTAAACTCACGTCATATAGTTTTTTATCTGCCTCAACAAAACTATACGGAATCGCCATTGAACGCTTTTTTTCTTTTTCATTGGATTCTTCACAAGCAAAAGCATGGGAAATTTTAATAAAACTAATAGATTTCTTTAACTCATCATGCTGATGACATTGTCGCATTAATGCGCCTAAAATAGCTGCACCAGATACAACCGTTTCCGCAGCAAAATGATTATTACCATGATGATGTTTTGCAAAACAAAAAGGACGGTCAAATTTTAAAGCAATGCCAAAAACGGCATTTTTTGGAATATTTGCCTTTTTAAGTTCAGGTAAAGGAATTTCTTTTACTGCCACTGACTCAATTCGCCCAAATCCCACACCACGCATTGCACCGATTGCAGAAATATATGCCAATCCTTTATTTAACCAACGTAATAAACGTTCTTTCTCTTCTTTGTCTTTTAAAAATGCGCGAATATTACCTTTAAAAGATACTACCTGTCCTGTTATAAAAGGCGTTTCAATGACTTGTAATGCGCCTTCCTCTACTGTTCCTTCTTCACTAATCTTAATACGATGCCGTACTGATTTTTCTGAATTTTCTACTGTTTGCGCCTGCCAATAATAACTAAAGAACAAATTCGCCCGTTGTGGCTCATTACTACTATTTTCATCCGTATCTTCATCAAATTCAGATTTAGCCCCTAACCACGTTTTAATATCTATATTTGCTTGTGGATAAATCCTATTAAAAAATTCCCATGTTTGCCGTAAATTTCCACGCACGGACGACCCCAATAAGCAAGGCTTACCTTCATTGTCACGCAATGTAATCGTGTCAAGCCCATGCGCTCGCCCACCAGTTGCTTGTGTCAAAACAGGCGCATGAATATTCAATGTCACTTCAAATAGATAATGTTCCATAAAAACGGCTTTTGCGGGAGAAAAGTTAGAAGGGAAATAAAAGCTAAAAAAGCTGTTTACGCTTTATTTACTATTTGTATCTGAATAACAAATATAATCCCATAACTCAACTAAATGTATCCATTGCCATTCTTTAGATTGATTAGGAAAGGCTTCATCAAGATATGGGTCTATCTGGTCACTAATTTTTTTCCCATCCTCATCTTTTTCATCACCTAATACTGTCGTTAAGCGGTTTCGTTGTTCCTCAAACCTACTTTTATCACCATTGATAGCGTGCACAATTTGATAGGCTTGCGACTTAGGAATGTGCACAAGGTAAGCCAAACTGTCAAAACCTTCTTTAGTAAAAGGTCTTAAAGGCAGGTGGGAAGCAGATAAGGAAGGATGAATTTTCTTACGCAAAGAAGAAGGGGATTCTGATGGATAATCAATGGACTCTAATACCATATAATCAAAAAAATTATCTTTTCTATAAGAACCATCCTTGTCCTTATTTTTAACCTCATCCGCCAACTCTTGCGCAAATTGACGAATACGCCGAATAGGCGTTTTAGCTCGACAAAAAACTAAGCCACCCGCGTGGGTTAATCGCTCATTTTCAAATTTCCAATCTTGGCTAAACGCATAAAAAGCCATCAATAACTGCAAACCACGCCATGCAGGGACAACAAATAACATTTCGTCGCCCCCCCATAACAAGGTTTCTAAACGAACTTTGTTATAATTCAAAAAATGAGGGTCTTTTACAATGGTCTCAAGCAAGTTTTTTAGAAAGTTCTTACGTTTACCCTGAACATCATGGTCAAATTTAACTTGAGATTCTTTATTTTTACAATGATTTGTTTGAATTTTACTAAAACTATTACCATCTAAATATAAAACAGCGATTTTATCCGCTAATTTTGCATAACTATTATCTTTTTCTGATAACTCATGCAAATCATCGGTAAACTCATAATTTAACCCTGTTTCATCTTTATAAAAACCTTTCTTTTGCTCACGTCCATACTTTAAACGTACACTCACAGAGCTAGAAACAGCTTTTTTTTCTTCTCCGATTCTCTCTTTTTCAACAATTGCAGGAGTTAAGTTAGTTAACTCACAAACTAAAGTATCTGCTTTATCATTTTTCTCAGGAATAACTAACGAAAATTGTTGCATCTGTCTAAAGCGATTACGTGCAATTAATGCCTCTTTATCTCGAATAAATTCGCTAGTTTCAGCTTGTATATCGACAACAAAATTAAAATGCTTAAATTTATCATTTTCATTAAGAGCCTTTACAACATTATCAGCAGTTTCCTGTGCTTTTTCTGGTGTATTTGCCTCGAAAGCAAATAAGCCAATAGAAGCCCCAACAGAAATGATGTTTTTATCATTAAATTGTTTTGAAACTTCTTTTGCCGCATCGCGTAATAAAAAACTTGCTCCACGAATAACACTAATTTGATTAGTATCATCAAGAACAGCACTTAAATTAACACCTTCCATCCGTAAATAATAAGTAGGCATGGTTTTTCCCGTATCAATTATCATTTTTTAGAACCAAACTCACGTTTTAACCAAATAACTAACCAAACAACGGCAATAAATGATAAAGATAGTCCCAAAGTATCTTTGAACGCTTTAAGCCAATTTAGGATGAATATATCGCTACCATCAACCGTAAATAGCGTGACAAATAAAGTCACTAGTGCAAACCAAAAAGCAGCTTTATTGAAATTCTTTGTTTGCAAAGTAACCGCATACTCATCCGCCCGCTCCATTTCATCCTTAATCAAGGCATATTCTTTTTCTAAACCCAAATTTTTAGTTTGTAATTCAAAAACTTCTATTCCCTGTGTTTGATTAGTAACTTCTCGAAACCAATAATTATTGGTAAATAAAATGAATTTTTTGCGCAACTCTCTAAAATTCTCAGTTTTATTTTGTGTAGATAAGGCTTCTGTTGCATGACTGATTCGGCGGTTATAATGGCGTAACGTCATTTGATAAAACAAAGAAACTAATAACATACGTCCGTAGATAAAAGGCACATGTGACGGCGCGATAACATGGCTAAAAAAACCACCAAATCCCATATATGCGTTAGCATAACTACAGCAGCCTGAATATGTACCATTTTCTTCCCAACGGGATAAAGTATGTTGTTTTAAAAGGTTTTTTGTAAACTCAGAATCATAAGCATATTCTTGGCAATCAGAAAATACTAAGTTCTTATGGTCAACATACAAAGCTAGGCTAAATAAGCGTTTTACTTCATCTTTTGCAAATTGAGTTTTAGGCAGTGTGCCACTCAGCCCATACGCAACAGAAACAAACATACGGTCATCAGGTAAAGGTAAAGAAATGAGACGTTTTTCAATGGAGGTAGATGCAAAAAAATATTTTAATAAATGCATAATAATGCCAGATAACTGGCTAGTTGTTTTAGATATTTCTTCATTTTTTGTTAAAAATGATGTGGATTTTTCTGCATCACCTTCTTTCCAAGTTAATTCTAAATTGGGGAGTTTTCCCTCTTTCACCTGTTCATAAAAACTGGCATAAATCAAACGTGCCTGATTTGTAAAATGTAGCCAATTTTGCAACTGTAACGATTTTATTTTATTGAATTCTTCAGGACTGCTAAAAAACAAATCATGCCACCATGAATCATTATCTTGCACTAAACTGCTCTTACTACCTAACTTTTCATCTGATTCTACAGATATAGTAAGAACATATAAACCATTAAAATAAGTGAATAAAGAGACATCTTTAACTTGAGTAGTAATTTTACTTTTCTCTGTATTCAAGATAAGTTTTAGTTTTAAATCATTGATACGTTTTAATCTATCTTGTTTGATAGGCTCTTCGGCTTTTGTCGGTTCATTTTTAATATCAAAAATCAGGTTTCTGATATGTGGTAAGAAATATAGATAAGCCTGACGCTCTTTTGAAATTGGTGCATCTTCTTTTGCTTCCTCTAAACTAACAGGCTTATCAATATCAATTTGATAAGATTCGACATATTCTGGCTTTATAGCATATAAATTTAGTAATTTATTTGCTTCTAGTTCTTCCTCAGAAAACAAATCCAACGGTAAATAAAAAGTGCATCCATAATGACGCAATGGGCGACCATAATGTAAGCAAATATCTAATAATTGAGAGACTAACTCATTAATATTAGCCAGCTTGTGACGAGGTATTGCTCCAAAAAAACAACCTAATTCCCCACCGCCTTGCCAAGTGATAAAGTCTTTTTCCCATTTTCCTTGAGTACGTAATTGTTCTAATGCGCTTTTATATTTAGCAGAACCCGCAAATTCAATTTGAGAAATATTTTTAGGGTTATTATCATCACAATAAATCACCATAACATTTTTTAAAGAGATAACTTTTTTATATTCCAGTGATTCGTTATATTTCTTTTCTGTTGGAAACTGTGCAGCTTCTAACATAACGCTAGAAAACTTTTCAGGAGCTAGCACTAAACGGACATTTTCTAAATCACGCACATTTTTCTCAAGATACTCAAACGCTTCACTCATCAGTTTTGATTTATCTTGTAACTCCCATTCTTTACGCCGTAAACAATAAGCCTCTCCCCAAGGCACTTGTGCTTGAGATAAACCCATTAAAAAATCACGGTCATTAATCGCAATTTTAATCTGTTCTTCTGTTAGTTTATAATCAATGAGTTGAGCGAATTGCTCTAGGGAAGAGAGGGAAGAAACGAGCTGAGTTTGGTCATCATATAAATGATGGTCAATAATGTGAAGTGTTTTACCGAGTTGTTCTAACTGTTTAATATAAATTTGCCCTTCTGATTTATCAGGCATTTCAACAATTAAGACATGTGGGCGTAATTGGGTTAAATCAATCTGTTTAAGAGCATTTTCTAATGTTAAACCCCAGCTCCCTTCAATTTTATAGAAATTTAGCCCTTTTTCTTTTGCAATCTCTAAAATAGTTTTACTTTCTAAATCATTACAAGGACACAATAGAGTAATTGCAGTTAGGTCTAACATAAAAAATTCCTATAGTCAGAATGCATAATTCATTGTTATGATATTAATATCTTAAATGCCTTTATGGAGTTAATCATGTCAGAATTTCACCACGTTTACAACTTTATTCCTACAACAGGCAAATTGAATAATAAAGACACACTAACAACTGATTATTCAGAAATTAAAGACGGTGAAACGCATATTCGACATGATAAATGGGAAACAGGAACACGTTCAGGACGTATTGTGGCGCGTGTGCATTTAAAAACGCCAACGGTTGTTGGTGGACAACATGAAAAAAGAGAAGATGGGACAACACTGGTTAAACCCTATCAATTTAATGAAAAAATTGCAATTCCCGCCAATAGTTTACGTGGGATGATTGGTAGCATTATGGAAACTTTGAGCCAGTCTGCTTTGCGTGTTTTGGAAAAAAAGCAGTATTCAGTGCGGAAAGAGGTTAGTGAGGGGTTATCTGCGATTGGGATGTTACGTAAAAATAAAGAAAATTCAGAAAAATGGGAAATTTTACCGCTGACTGTACTAACAAATTTAAATGGTTTATGGAAAACAGTATTGCTCGAAAAAAAGTTTAATGACTTATCCAGAATAGCTATTTTATTAAGTGGTTATACTCCTATTGGTAATAGTTCTTTGAGGAAAAGCGATTTTCTCGCTAAAGACCCAGAATTAGAATCCTTTCATGGAAAAAATAAGGTTAAGTTTTACTATGCCAAAGTTGCGGGTAATAAAGTAGTAGATATTAAAAAAGAACCGTCAAATGGTTACGTAAAAGGATTTTTACGAATTCTAGGAATTGATGGGCGAGAAAAAGATATGTTGACAAAACGACATGAATTTTTCATTCCTTATCCTGATGGCGAGACCAGACCAGACAGAATTCCTTTACCTGATGAAGTCATTGAAAATTTCATCACATTAGCTAAAGAACGCAATGCAGAAGATGAAGACTTGCCGTTTGTTCTAAAAGGATATACACAAGTTAGTGATAAGTGGCAACCCGAAGATGGACAACTCGTTTTTTTTGATATTAAAAACGAGAAGGGGGAAATCGTTGTTAAAGAAATTAGTTACTCCTCTATTTGGCGTAAATTGATTGATGGTGATAGTCATGCGTTTTTTGAGCAAATCAATAAAAATCTACTCCCCTTTAATCCTAACCGAGACGGCTTAACCCCCGCTGAATGTATTTTAGGTACGATTGAAACAATCGAAAAAGGGGGGAATAAGCGGGAAGGTGAAAAACAAGCGCGGGCATTAGCGTCGCGGGTGCGGTTTTATGATGCGCAAGTGGCTGAAGGTGAAACCGTGAAAACAGAAAAAGAAGTTATATTAAAAATTCTCAGTAGTCCTAAACCACCTTGCCCTGCCATGTATTTTCATCAGAATGGCGACAAAGAACAACGAACTTTTATTAAAAAAACAGCGTTGAAAGTTGGTGAACATCGCCCTAATGGACGTAAAGTGTATTTGCATCACAAGCCGACGGAAAAAAACTGGGAGACAAAACACAAAGACCCTATCAAAGACAAAAACGCGAGCTTAGACCAAAAAATGCGTTGCTCTCCGATGCAAGCAGGACAAAGTTTTTATTTTCATATTGATTTTGATAATTTAACAGATACAGAATTAAGTTTATTAATTTGCAGTTTATATCCGTCTGAAGCGTTTCAGCACCGTTTAGGATTGGGCAAGCCGTTGGGATTGGGGTCAGTAAAAATTGACATCATGGGTGTGTTTTTAATTGACCGTTTAAAACGTTACACAGCGGACGATTTTCTTTCTGGTAATCGTTATCATGATGTGGTTCAGGGAACAGACACCGATGATAAATGGCAGAAAAATTACCCCACAGAGTTTGATGCGTTGCGAAAGCAAGAAACACAATCACCTGAGAGTTATCGTAAAGACAATGAGCTTATTGATGAGACGACACTGGGGTTATTAAATACCGTCGGTAATCCTGCTAATTTAAAGGTAGAGGTTAAACCGCCTTTAACAACAAAGCAAACTGATGATGAACTAGAAACGTTTGAATGGTTTAGTGAAAATATAAAGAAAGGTAAGGGTAAAGCATTAGGTCTTATTAAAGCAGGCGAAAAGTTACCAACCTTTAAAGTAACCTGAGTTCTGCGAGTTTAAAAAATAATGGTTTGTCTGGTGAATCTCGATGAAAAACAAGAAAGGAAGGTCTGCCAGTCCTTCAAACTTTTTCGCATGTTCCTACAGACCTGCTAGGTTTTAAAAACCTAGCAGGTTTTTTCTTGTCTGAATCAGAATTAGCAGAATTAAAAAGCATGATTCACCTTAATTTTTTGGTTTAAGGGTTTTAAATTCTGTTAATTCTGAAAATTCTGTGAATTCTGATTCAGACAAGCTGTTGTCTTTTTAACAGAAACTCGCCGAACTCAGGTTAGAATAGGATTATCGTTCAGTTAGATAGGTATAAAACAAAAAAGCCTCCGTATTTTGATACGGAGGCTTTTTTGTTTGTTCTGTTTCAACCGCCTGCATTGGCGAATCAGCTGTAACACGCTACCAAACGGTATAATAAAACGTTACAAGGTTTCAACCGCCTGCATTGGCGAATCAGCTGTAACAGCTCTCTGAAGCTATAGATGATTTTAATAAGTGTTTCAACCGCCTGCATTGGCGAATCAGCTGTAACCCCGACGGTTAAAATAATCGCATACTTTTCACCTGCTTGCAAGCCAAAATTTTCACGAAAAATCGCTCGAAAAAGTAGAACTCTTTTGCATATTTTTTGCATAAAGAAATAATGTTTAAATTCAATAAAATATGGATAGCGATTTTCAAAAAAACACCTCATTTTACGACACTCGAAAAGTAGAACTCTCTTCATGATTTTAAAGGATTATTTTATCATTCCATTATTTCCGCAGTTGGATGAATAACTCGATATTGACGTAATTTATTCAATAAAACGGCTAAACTATCGCGCATCGGTTGCTGTAAAAAATCCTCCGCTTCTCCATACCACGCGCCATAAAACCGACTACGCCCCGACTTTTCCAAACTACACGCCCCCTCTTTACCAACAAAAAAATCCGCTGGACTTAATAACCCTGCTTCAACCTGTTGCCATAACCATTCATCCACAAAAGGGCGCACCCGTTCCAACACGTCTAACGCCAACGAAGGACGACCACGATAAGGCACATGTAAAAAACCAATCCCTAACTCTAACCCGTGCGACACGACTAACTGCCCAACACTATGCCCCGCTAAAGTATATCCTAATGATAATAAAGTATTAACAGGGTCACGTGGTGGGCGACGATTACGCGCTTTAAATCCCCATGTATCAGCCCATAAAGTCCGCCATTTTTCAAAATATATCTGTGCAACACTACCTTCAATCCCCATTAAAACAGCAATATCACTTGCTTGCTGTACTTGCCTCACCATTGGGGCTAATTGATGCACAATCTGATGATGCCCTAACCATTGAATTTGGGCTTCTATTTTTTCCACAACCATCAACTTAGCTAAAGCAAGACGCGCCGAATCATCCGCAAATGCGCGATATTGTGCGAGACGTAAATCAATATTACGAGAAGATTGAGGAAATAAATAAATCCCTTCCCCTGCGCCATGTGCAGGTAATAACACAACACTAACGCCGACAGTATGTAACGCCCGCAATAAACTCGTCGGCAAATTGACTTCGCCTTGTACAACAATTTGTTTTAACGCATTTATCCCAATTCGAAAAATATCCCCATCAGGATAACGTAAACAAACCACTTGTCGATTACTGCTTAAACTTAATTCAGCGTCGCGACGGTCGACTAATAACGTCATTGCAGTCATATAAACCCTCTCAATATTCCGCCTTACTTAACGAAACCACTTCAATAACTTTTGCCACAAACCTGCCTGTTTTGGGGCTTGCTGTGTCTGCATCTGTGGTAAAGGCGGTGCATCATGCGTTAAAAACCAAATATCACTGGGGCTTGCCAATACATAAATTCTTAAATCATCATCATCCTGCATCAAATCACTAACCTGCATGATTAACTTTTTTAATACTCGCCCATCACCCTAATATAAATAAACAGAACGTTGTAAATAATAGGTTTTCTTTACAGTCACTCGTTGAATTTTTTGCAACCGACTATTTTCTCGAATGTCATAACAAAACAAATACCAACCATAAAATCGTATCTAACTCATGTAAATACAAATTGCACAAAAAAGGCGACAATACCATCCCTTGCGGTAATCCGCGCCCTTTACCACTGGGACGAAACTTATCAGGCATACTCTCAATACCTGCTCTTATTGTATTAACTAACTCATTGTCATCACACAATTTTTGTAATCGTTTTAAGGCTGATTCATAAGGGATGTTATCAAAGCACCCCTGAATATCTGCATCACCCAATCAAACAAAATCTTTCTGTACCCACTCGCGCACTTTAGCAACCGCCATATCAACCGTACATTGTGGACGATAACCAAAACTAGACTCATGAAAAATAGCCTCGCCTAAAGGCTCTATAACGGTCAAAATGGCACGCTGTACTAACCTATCCTGCACAACGGAACTACAAATTAAACGTTTTTTACCATCTGCCTTATCAATTTCAAAACAATTCATTCGTTCAGGCTGATACTTTCCTGCTAAAACCTTTTCTGATAACAAACCAACATGTTTAATCAAATTCGACTGCATTTCTTCAACAGAAATACCATGACACCATAAACCCCGCTCATTTTTAAAATATCGCCAAACATGATTTAAAACAGCAGGAGACATTGCTTTTTCAAGATATTTTCCCATTAATAACCCTCTTTAAATTTAAAAGTTATCGTACCCAAGCACGCACCACCCCAAAACCAAGCGCACGTTTTTGCCCACCTCCTGCTAAAGATAAAGCTAATAACCAAGGCATTGCAGGTTGTAATATTCCTTCAATATCAGCAATCCCTGTAAACCCCTGTATTACATATTCATGCTGATTCCGTCGTGAAAAACGGCTACCTAAATCTATTTCTGTCAGTTGTAAACGCGCCACAGTTAGTCCTTCTGCACTTAAACGCGCAGCATTACGTGCAATACACGCTAAGCTATGACGTTCTGATTTATCTAAAGTTAAACGACGGTCTTCTATATCCCACGCTACCCACTCATAAGCCACATTAGCAAGAAGTAATTTTAATGGTAAGCCGTTGTTTAAATCATATGTTTTTCTAAAATAACCCGCCTGTCCATCACGAGAACTTAACAATAAAGGGGTCATAAACTCTAATAACAAATGATTCATACTCTGCCAAACAGTTAAACGCTCTGCGATGCTAAGAACAGGGCTTGCTGTCACTGAAATAATAGAAAAAGGGATTAAAACCCCTTCACAACGTAAGCCAGTTATACCCATATTTTTAATAACTTGTAGCACAGCTGTTTGTGAACTCACTGCTTGCCGTCCCCATAAAGTCACCTCTAAGGTAAAACCAGAAATCTCTTCCCCTTGCTGTTGCTCTAACGTTGGTGAATACAAAAAAACGGGGCGGGCAAAATCACGTCGATGGATTGCAGAATACGGTTTGTATAAACAGTGAACGAGACATTTATCAGGTTGTTGGCAAACAGGCTCACCGTCTGTTTGGCGTTCACAAGCGGATTCTCCGAATACACACAATTGCCAAACCGCCCGCCCAAAGCTACCCGCTAATGAAGTGCTGGGTGTACTGCCATTTTTTTGCGATATCCATTGTAGCGGGTATTCAGTAATACATTGTATTGTCAATGTTTTAACAGGTAGTTCTAGGGGGGATAATAAAGGATGATAGGTTTGTGTCATGATTGTAGAGAGATATTTGATTTTGATTTAAGTAAATAGACTTAGCAGTCAATAAGATTTTAAGCACCTAGAAAAATACCAAAAAATTAGGTTATTTATCATGAACAATGATAAGTTATTCCCACAAAATAACTAATGTTTTTCGCCATGTAGCCTTAATCACAAATCAGGGAAAAATGGCTGTCGTGTTTGCGACAAAGCAACGACACAAATAGTTTATTAACAGTAAAATCAGAAAATTAAAATTTAGGCATGGTGTTTGCCTTAGCATCAATACGAAATGAGACACCATGCCTAAAACTGTTAAATAGAGGATAGTGCGATGATGGAATTAACCGTGTTAGGGCAGGAGCCTGTGGCAAAAGGCGGATGTTCTTCCAGTTCCTGTGGAAGCACCAATGACCAATTAGGTCATTTACCCGAACATATTCGCGAAAAAGTTCACAATCACCCCTGCTATTCAGAGGAAGCGCATCACTACTACGCACGTATGCACGTTGCCGTCGCGCCAGCCTGTAATATTCAATGTCATTACTGCAATCGTAAATACGATTGTGCCAACGAATCTCGCCCTGGTGTCGTCTCCGAATTGTTGACCCCAGACCAAGCGATTAAAAAGACGCTAGCAGTTGCCGCTACGATTCCTCAAATGACAGTTTTAGGCATTGCAGGCCCAGGCGACCCATTAGCAAACCCTGAAAGAACCTTTGCAACATTCCGTGCTTTATCAGAACAAGCTCCTGATATTAAATTGTGCGTTTCTACCAATGGGTTAGCCTTACCTGAATCAGTTGATGAATTAGCTAAACATAATATTGATCATGTGACTATCACCATCAACTGTGTTGACCCTGAAATTGGTGCACAAATTTATCCGTGGATTTTCTGGAAAAATCGTCGGATTAAAGGGATTAAAGGCGCGCAAATCCTGATTGAACAGCAACAAAAAGGCTTAGAAATGCTCACCGCTCGGGGCATTTTAGTCAAAGTAAATTCTGTCATGATTCCTGGTGTGAACGATAAGCACTTAGTGGAAGTCAGCAAAGTGGTAAAAGCGAAAGGCGCGTTTTTACATAACGTCATGCCTTTAATTGCCGAAGCGGAACATGGCACATTCTACGGTGTGATGGGACAACGTGGCCCTGAACCTTCAGAATTGAAAGAGTTACAAGACCAATGTGAAGGCGACATGAATATGATGCGCCATTGCCGTCAATGTCGTGCGGATGCAGTTGGTTTATTAGGCGAAGACCGTGGCTCAGAATTTACCATTGATAAAATTGAAGAAATGGAAATTAATTATGCTGAGGCGATGGTCAAGCGTGCCGAAGTTCATGCCAAAATTGAAGCGGATTTAGCTGAGAAGAAAGCGAAGCAAAATCAACCGCAATTAATTCAATTGCAAGGTTTAAGTGCGAAACCGCGCAAAACTTATCGTCCTGTTCTTATGGCGGTCGCAACCCAAGGCGGTGGTTTAATTAACCAGCATTTTGGACATGCAAAAGAGTTTTTACGCTATGAAGTGACTGAAAATGGCGTGAAAATGGTCGGACATGCAAAGACGGATTTATATTGCAGTGGTGATTCTACATGTGGTGAAGCAGAAACCACTTTGCAAAAAATTATCCGTGCTTTAGACGGTTGCGAAGTCGTCCTATGCTCCAAGATTGGTTATGAACCTTGGTCACTGTTGGAAACTGCGGGTATTCAACCCAATGGCGAACATGCAATGGAACCCATTGAGGAAGCCTTATTAGCGGTTTATCAAGAAATGATAAACAACGGTAAGTTAGACGACGTAGTTGAAACTCAACGCCAAGCCATTGCTTAAGTGTCACAATCAGCAGGTATAAGTAAATGCTTATCCTGCTGAATGCAAAACAGTAAACGGAGTAATGCTAATGAACACCCAAGAAATTAAACGTTGTGAACGTTCATTTGCCGCTGAAACTTGTCAACCTTGTTATGAACAACTCAGCAAGGCAACACGAGAACAGTTTATTCCACTTTATTGTTTGCGAAATAAACAACCTTATCGTTCTGTTTTAATGGCGGTTGCAAGCCATGGCGAGCTGATTAATCAGCAATTTGAACAAAGCCAAGCCTTTTTAATTTATGAAACAACTTGTCATGAAGTCAAACTTGTCGGGCGTTGTTGTGTTAAACCCTGTGAAAGTTGTCCCAATGAAGAACAAGCTGTTCATGAAGTTGTTAATGCACTGGATGGCTGTGAAGTCGTACTCTGTACGGCAATCGGTCAAAAAGCACGCGATGCTTTAGAAAGTGCTCAAATACAAGCAAATAATAAACATCCTTTAGAGCGCGTTGAAGACGCTTTACGAGCCGTTTATCAGAGCATGTTAGCAACAGGAAAATTGGGTAAAAAGCCCTCTCTTGCTTTCTAAACAAAATATGTCTGCATAAACTGACTATTGACTAAGATATCTTATTGAGAAGGAACGCTAATCATGGCACTAAAAATCATTGATTCATGCGTCAATTGCTGGGCCTGTGAACCCCTCTGTCCTAGCAAGGCAATTTTTGAAGCAAAACCGCACTTTCTTATCGACGCAAAAAAATGCACAGAATGCGATGGTGACTATACCGACCCGCAATGTGCCAGCATCTGTCCTATTGAAGGAGCAATTTTAACCAGCGCAGGCGTACCCTGTAATCCAGCAGGCTCATTGACAGGCATTCCCCCTGAAAAAATGCAAGCGGCAATGGCTGAATTACGGGCGCACTAAATCCTATGGTCGATGTCGTTTTTTACGAAAAATCTGGTTGTGGCAACAATACAAGGCAAAAGAATCTGTTAGCAGACGCAGGGCATACCGTGATTGCTAAAAATTTGTTGACAGAGGCATGGACGATTGAAAAGCTATTAGCTTTTCTAAGCCCTTATCCTGTGCCCGACTGGTTCAATCGTGCCGCACCCCGTGTTAAATCGGGAGAAGTCAACCCTGAAACGGTGAGTGCAGAAGAGGCATTGCAATTGATATTGGCAGAACCCTTACTCTTACGTCGTCCGCTCATGCAAGTGGGAGAAGAACGACGTATTGGGTTTGACCCTGAAACAGTTGCCCAATGGATTGGATTAACGCCTGTAGAGACTGGAACAGACCTAGAATCCTGTCCCCGCCAACACACGCATAATCCCTGTGCAGATACTGAAGTACGGTAGGTAATTCGTTATTTTCTACTTGTTATTCAGCCTGTTAAATTGCCAACTCTCTTGGGTGCGACAGCGTCGCGCCCAATCGCGCTCGACATGAGTTTAGATTATGAATGTGTTAGCAACTACTTTGCCCAATAGTAGCGTCAATGTCGCGCAAACCCGTGTCGCTTATCCGCTATCAGAGCGGGTTTTTTGGATAGGGGCATTAGACCCTACGCTAAGAACCTTTGATATTATTCTTAAAACAGCAAATGGTACAACTTACAACGCCTACCTCATCCGAGGCAGTGAAGGCGTTGCCATCATTGATACTGTCAAAGAAAACTATGCGGATGAATTTTTTGCCCGTTTAGAATCCGTTGCACGCTATGACGAAATTAAAGTTATTGTTTTAAATCACTTAGAGCCAGACCATAGTGGCGCGTTACCTGAGTTATTAAAACGTGCCCCACAAGCCCGTTTATACATCTCTTTTAAAGCACAAACCATGCTCAAAGCCGTGTTAAAAGGTGATGATGAACTCTGTTTTACCCCCGTTAATACCAATCATACCGCCAGTTTAGGCGATTTAACCCTGCGTTTTTTACATACCCCTTATTTACATTGGCCAGATACTCAATGCACCTACCTAGAAGAAGAGCAAATTCTATTCTCAGGCGATGCCTTTGGCTGTCACTTTTGCGACCCCCGCTTATTTAATGACCTTGTTGGCGATTTTCGATTTTCCTTCGAATACTATTACGCCCACATCATGCGCCCCTTTAAAGTGCATGTTTTAAATGCACTTGCCCTCATAGAACCGTTACCCCTCAAAATTATCGCGCCCACTCATGGTCCAGTCTTACGCGACAATCCGCAAAATTATGTTAAACGGTTTCGTGAACTGGCTAATCCGCGCTTACAAAAAGACACCAAAGATAAAACCCTACTAGTTTTTTATATCAGTTCCTACGGCAATACCGCTAAAATGGCAGAGGCGGTTTATAGTGGTGCGAGTGCGGTAGAAGGGGTGAGAGTCTCTATTTTCGACCTAGAAGGGGGCGAAGTAGAACCCTTTGTTGACCTGATTGAAGAAGCCGATGGCATCATACTCGGTTCACCCACTATCAACGGTGATGCCACAAAACCCATGTGGGATTTACTTTCTTCCCTAACAGTTATCAACCTACAAGGGAAAATTGGGGCAGTGTTTGGTTCTTACGGTTGGTCAGGAGAAGCGGTGACTATGCTAGAAGACCGCATTAGAGGGCTAAAACTCCGTGTGCCTATCAAAGGGTTACGGGTTAAACTCCGCCCAACCACAGAAGAACTGGAATATTGTCGCCAACTGGGGCAAAACATCGCAGAAGTGATGGTCGGTAAATACCAACCAAAAGAAATTGATATGGCAGATTTACTCTAACGGGTATGTACGATGAAAGCAAAATTAACCTTTGAAGATATTGGAATTACTGTCAATGTCCCCGCTGGCGTGCGGGTGATTGACATCTCTGAGCGCGTTGGCTCAGGCATTATGTACGGCTGTCGTGAAGGTGATTGTGGCACCTGTTTAATGCACGTCATAAAAGGCATGGAAAACCTGTCTGCACCCTCCATGCTAGAAGATAAAGTCTTGAAGGAAAACATGGCTGGAAAAAATTTCCGTTTGGCTTGCCAAGCGCAAATTTTAGGCGATGTCACAGTAGCACCAACCTAACGGGTAATCGGATTAGATTACGTTAGGTTGGATTTTTATTAACAACACTTGTAAAAAGAGGATTTTATGGCAAAAGCAGAACTCACCTTTGCAGACATCGGTAAAACTGTCACTGTTGCAGCAGGTACACGTGTGATTGAAGTATCTGAAAAAGTTGGTGCAGGTTTAGTTTACGGTTGCCGTGAAGGTGATTGTGGTACCTGTCTTATGGTAGTCATTGATGGCTGGGAAAACTTATCTCAACCAACGGTATTAGAAGAACGTATTCTGCGTGAAAATAACGTAGGCAGACACAGCCGTTTAGCCTGCCAAGCCCAGATTTTGGGTGGTTCTGTCACCGTTAAACCCGCTTAATAGTGTTGATTTAGAAGTCAGGAGTTAAGAAATATGGCTAATATTACATTTAGCAACCCCAACTATCGGGACAAAACTGTTTACGCTGTCGCAGGTAGCCACACAGAAACCATTCTTTCTATCGCCCGTGAATACAAGATTCCCATAGAATTCAACTGTGGTGATGGCGAATGCGGTACTTGCGTCATTAAAGTTAGCAGCCTTGACGAAAAAGGACGCATGAGCAGTTTCTTAACAGATAAAGAAAAAGTTGTTTTAAAACAAGTCGGTAAATTAACGGCTGAAGACATAGAAAAAGCGGAAGTTTCTGATATTCCCCCACAATGGCGATTAGCTTGCCAATTTATTGTGCGGGATGAAGATATTCTCGTCGAATACTAAGCCCGTTGTCTCTCGTTTCTACCAAATATTGTCCCGAGGTAGAAACGAGAATTGCAATACAAAATGAGAGGATACATCATGCAAACCGAAGTGATACACCCAAGGCTGACAACGTCTAGCACTTCCCGTGATGTTTACTACAGCCAACTCATGGCACACGCGCAAAAGAATACGGAAAATACCCATATTCTTGCCTGCATGATTACAAGCTGGCTTGTTGGACAAGGCAACATGCCGACCCGTTTAGGATTAAACGACAACGCATGGAATAAGCTGTTACAACAATATTTTCCTAATTACAAACTTCCCGCGCGTCATCTCCCCTCTCACACTGTGGACATCTCCCGATTACCCGAAGTTGATGAACTCCGTACTCTTTTTTACACACACTGCGACAACCTAACCCAAGATAAACAATGCTTTGCTGACATTCTCATTGCTGGCTGCATGGGCAATGACCACCTTTGGCAAGATTTAGGACTCTGGTCGCGCAAAGATTTAACCGCACTCATCAACAACAATTTTCCAAAACTGGCGGCAAAAAACAACCGCGACATGAAATGGAAAAAATTTTTCTACAAACAACTCTGTTTACAAGAAGAGATTTATGTTTGTCGCGCCCCCTCCTGTGAAGTTTGTGCCGACTATCAAAACTGTTTCGGTAGTGAAGAATAACCCCCGCTCACGAGACACAACAGCTTTAAACTCATGAGCAAATATAAATATTTTTAGGAGCGTATCCATGTTTCAAGACATTATCGCAGGCTTACAAAACGGCTCGATTATCCCCTATCTCGGCGCGTATGCCCTTGTTGGCTCTACCAATAAATTAACAGGCGAACCTATTCCCGCCGACAGCAACAGCCTCATTCTTGCCATGAATAACGGACAACCCATGGCCCCCAAATTAATGTACGAATTCCCCCGTGCAGCCATGAACCAAGAGTTAAAAAAAGGGCGTTCATTCGTCAACAAATTTTTAACCAAACTCTATGGCGAAACCCAATGGACACCCGCACCATTACACACATGGTTAGCCAGCTTAAACCTACCCTACCTAATTGACACCAACCGCGACACCCACCTACAAGATGCCTACACTAACCGCGCTCATCTCCTCATTGTGGGTTTAGCACGGGTTGGCGGTACAGACTACCGTTTTCGTTTATACCACTTTGACGGCACAGCATACCAAGAAACCACCGTCGAAGTGGCAGACACCAGCCTACCTATTATTTTCAAACCCTTAGGAACACCGCGCCCCCAAGCGGATTTTATCGCCTCTGATGCTGACTATGTCGACTACATTACTGAATTAATGGGGGGTTTTGGGATGCCTGCCTTCTCAAAACAATATCGCCGTGGCAAACAATACCTATTCCTAGGCTTGCCCCTAACCCGCGACACAGAACGGATGATACTATCCGACATGATTTATGACGCAGCACAACCCGCAGGCTGGGCCGTGATTCCCGACCCCTCTGATAAAGAAATTCGTTTCTGTAAAAAAATGGGGATTGAAGTGATTAATGCCGAAGTTAAAGATTTATTAGCCGAAGTCGGCATTGAAGCCCCTTCGATTAAAAATCCTGCGTTAGGTGTTGCTGTGTAATATCATTAATATTCTGATATTCAGAATAAAAAACCTGATACTCATCGTATGAGCAGTATCGGGTTTTTTTATGCGTGATACTCACCAATTACCTCAATCAATCCCACAATATTCATATTAAGCATTTCCAAATCTTTCGCAGGAATCCACCATTCTGTATGGTGTGCGCCCCCAACCTTATGAATTTTATAACGACTCATAAAATTCTGATTGACCCTAAACATCATGACATATCCGACTCCATAAGCAGGAACATTCCACTGTTTTGCAATTTCAACAGCATAAAGTTCATTAGTGACAGGATAAAAAATAGGTTGTTCAGGTAAACGCGGTGACCATTTTTTAAACCCCGAGGCTTTTATCAACGTAAATTCTTCCGCCCCTGTTGGTCTATAACAAATTACAGTTTTCATAGTCTATTTAAACATTTAAGTTAAGCTAATATCTTAACCCGTCTAAAAATCTTCAACATCTCATCAATAGCATCACGATGTGTTGCGGGCATGGTTGCTAACTTATCAGCCATTTGCTGACGATTTTCTTCAGGGGCATCATTCAATAAATAATCAATCGCGGCAATCCACCGATAATTATCACTTCCCCCTTCTTTTAAAACGGCTAACGCCTCAGCCACATCTTTAAACATTATCTATTTATTCCAACAATAAGCGTTTAAATAAGCAATGTAACACAAAACTAAACTTATCTATTCACTTTTCCCTGTTTTATCCCCATCATGCAGCATAAAAACACGCTTAAAACATTCATTTATTAAATAATTCCCCTGAAAAATATAAGTTTTTCATGTCGTTACCTGCCTTTTTCTGCTAAACTTCGACCTCCTTAGACTTTCATTACCATCGGTTGTTACACTCATGACGACACAAACCCGTATTCGTGAAATCCCTTACAACTACACGTCTTTTTCTGACCGAGAAGTTTTCCTCCGTCTCATGGGCGAAAACGCTTGGCAAACTTTCAACGAATTACGTACACAACGGAAAACAGGACGTTCCGCCCGTATGTTGCTGGAAGTACTGGGAGATATTTGGGTTATCCAACGTAATCCCTTTATTCAAGATGACTTACTCGATAACCATAAACGGCTTGAATCTCTGATTCACTCCTTAACCCATCGTTTAAACCAAATCGAAACCCGTGCCGATAATAATCCACTTGCCAATGAGTTAATTAAAAGTGCGCGGCAAACCGTGCAACAATTTCATACATGGTTAGACAGTCAGCATGCCTTACGCCGTAAAGTGCGCCGTCGCTTAAGCCAAGTCACGCATAAAGATAATATTCGTTTTGACGGATTAGCCCGTGTTTCCCACGTAACGGATGCGACTGATTGGCGCGTTGAATATCCGTTTGTCGTGTTATGCCCTGATACTGAAAAAGAAACAGCGGGTTTAGTAAAAGCTTGCATCGAATTAGGATTAACCTTAATTCCTCGCGGTGGCGGTACAGGCTACACGGGCGGTGCTGTGCCTTTAGTCCAAGAAAGTGCTGTGATTAACATGGAAAAGTTAGATGCCATGAGCGATGTCACACAACGCACGTTACCAAATGTCAACCACCCTGTTTCTACCATTTGGGTTGAGGCGGGAGTTGTGACAAAGCGTGTTGCAGACCGTGCAGCCGAACATAAATGTATTTTTGCCGTTGACCCGACCTCACATGAAGCCTCGACCATTGGTGGCAATATCTCCATGAATGCAGGCGGAAAAAAAGCTGTTTTATGGGGCACAACCCTCGATAATCTGGTTTCATGGAAAATGGTCACGCCTGATGCAGATTGGATAGAAATTGAACGCTTAAATCACAATTTAGGCAAAATTCATGAAATTCCCTTTGCAGAATTCCGTGTAACTCGTTATGAAATAGATGGTAAAACGCAAAAAGGCGAACCAAACATTTTACGGATTCCCGCTCATGAAATCCGTAAACGCGGGCTAGGCAAAGACGTAACCAATAAATTCCTTGGCGGTTTACCAGGTGTCCAAAAAGAAGGTTGTGATGGCTTAATTACTTCTGCCGTATTCATTTTGCACAAACAGCCAAGTTTTACCCGCACGGTCTGCTTAGAATTTTTCGGCGCAGATTTACGCAAAGCGGTGCCCGCTATTGTGGAAGTAAAAGACTATTTAGCCAGCGTGCCTGATGTGTTACTGGCAGGCATGGAGCATTTAGACGAACGCTATGTTCGCGCTGTGAAATACAGCACCAAAGCCCCACGCCAAGAACTGCCGAAAATGGTCTTACTCATTGATGTTGCGGGAGAAGATGAAAATGCCATTGCACAAGCCGCTTCACATATCGTCCGTTTAGCCAATGCCCGTGAAGCAGAGGGCTTTGTTGCCATTACCCCCGAAGCTCGGCAACTATTTTGGAAAGACCGCTCACGCACTGCCGCGATTGCCGCACATACAAATGCGTTTAAAGTCAATGAAGACGTTGTGATTCCGCTTGACCGTTTAGCCGAGTACAACGATGAAATTGAACGGATTAATATCGAACAATCCACGCAAAATAAATTACAAATTGTCGATGAAATTCTGCACTACTTAGAACACGAATTACCCAACAGTTTCAGCACAAAACAGAGTGGCGATTTTGGACATTGCCAAGAATCAGGCGAAATTTTAGCCACGAAAAAAACAGCGGCTATTGCGTATCTCCAGAAAATTAAACAATTATGGACATACCTAATGGCAAATTTAGACCAGTCCGCGCAGACTTTAAAAACTTTAGCGGACGCGAGTTTATTAACCTTTAAAGAAAACTACCCTTTTAGCCAACTCGACGCAGACCCCGCAGAAACTATTTTTACTCTGCTACAACGCCGAGATTTACGCATTTCTTACCGTCTAACCGTACAAAAAACCCTAGACGACATTTTTATCGGCTTAAATTTGGCGGATGTACAACAAAAAATCCGCGAAATTCATCGGAAAAAACGCACAGGACGGCTATTTGTCGCAACCCACATGCACGCAGGGGACGGCAACGTCCACACCAACATCCCCGTTAATTCCAACGATTACGAAATGCTACACGAAGCTGACCGCATTGTTGCGCGGGTGATGGCATTCGCCGAAAAACTCGGCGGGGTAATTTCTGGCGAACATGGTATCGGTATCACCAAACTACAATTTTTAAGCCCTGAATATCAACAAGCCTTTATTCAATATAAAGAAAAGATAGACCCCAAAGGGCATTTTAATCGTGGAAAACTGCTCCCAAACGGCGGATTGCAAAACGCCTACACCCCTTCTTTACGACTACTAGAACAAGAAGCCTTATTACTAGAAGCCAGCGAATTGGGTGAATTAAACGTCATGATTAAAGACTGTTTACGCTGTGGCAAGTGCAAACCCGTCTGCAATACCCATGTTCCCCGCGCTAATCTGCTCTACTCACCACGCAATAAAATCCTTGCCACAGGCTTAATTATTGAAGCCTTTTTATATGAAGAACAAACACGGCGCGGGATTTCCTTACGCCATTTTGACGAAATGAACGATGTTGCTGACCACTGCACCGTTTGCCATAAATGCGAAAATCCCTGCCCTGTCAACATCGACTTTGGCGATGTTACCATCAAAATGCGTACGATTTTAAAGAAACAAGGACAACGGCGCGTTAGTTTAGGCACATGGGCAGCCATGCGCTACCTGAACGCTACTGACCCGCTTTTTATCAAATTTCTACGCACAACCATGCTCGGCTGGGGCTTTAAAGCACAAAATTTAGGCTATCAAATTGCGAAAAAACTCGGTTTAGCGGGTAAAAAGACCATTCCACCTGCCACCACAGGGAAAATGCCTTTAAAAGCCCAAATTATTAACTTTGTTAAAAAACCCTTACCCGCCAGTTTACCCACTAAGACAATGCGCGGTTTATTAGAATTGGAAGATAGAAACACGATTCCAATTTTACGCGACCCCGCCAAAGTCACCGACGACAGCGAAGCCGTGTTTTACTTCCCAGGTTGCGGTTCTGAACGCCTATTTAGCCAAGTCGGTCTTGCAACCCTCGCCATGCTCTACGAAGTTGGCACACAAACTGTCCTCCCACCGGGTTATCTATGCTGTGGCTATCCGCAAATTGCCAACGGCGACGAAGCCAAAGGACAAAACATCACCACAGGCAATCAAGTCTTATTCCATCGAGTTGCTAATAACCTGAACTATTTGGATATTAAAACGGTCATTGTCTCTTGTGGGACTTGCATGGATCAACTTTTAAAATACCAATTCGAGCAAATTTTCCCCAACAGTCGCTTATTAGATATTCATGAATATCTGATGGAAAAAGGCATTACTTTAGATGGCGTAAGTGGAACACGCTATATGTACCATGACCCTTGCCATTCGCCGATGAAAACCTATAACCCGACCAAAGTCGCCTCGACCTTAATGGGGCAATCGGTACTACTATCGGAGCGGTGTTGTGGTGAAGCGGGCACATTTGCCGTTGCGCGTCCTGACATTGCAACGCAAGTGCGTTTCCGCAAGCAGGAAGAGTTACAGAAAGGCGTTAAAAAACTCAGTGGTTCAGAAACAAACGAACAAGGCACGGTCAAAATGTTGACATCTTGCCCTGCATGTGTGCAAGGACTATCCCGCTATCGTGACGAAGTCGGCATTGAAACCGATTACATTGTTGTTGAACTCGCGACTAAAAATTTAGGCACAGACTGGCAACGGCGTTTTCTGGAAAAAGTGAAACAAGGCGGGATTGAACGGGTAGTACTTTAATTTATATTATTGGATGGGTGAGATTATGTTTTCCTTATCCATCTCAATATCAAACATTAATTTTTATGCCCTAAGAGTGAATCATATTGTTTTAACCTGAGTTTTGCGAGTTTTTTAAAAAAAGACAACAGCTTGTCTGAATCAGGATTAGCAGGATTGAAAAGCGTGATTCGCATTAATTTCTTGGTTTTAGGGTTTAAATCCTGTTAATTCTGAAAATCCTGATTCAGACAAATGTTTATCTTTATTAACAGAATCTCGCCGAACTCAGGTTAGGTTAATTTTAAGTAATCACTGTCGGCTGTTCGCGTCCTGTGCGTGTTTTGATGCCTGCTAATTGGTCAGCAACTTGGATTAAATCGGCGAGTAGCGTTTGTGCATCTTGAGTTTGTAGGCTTGGTTCAGTGCAGTAGGATTCTAAATATACGCGCAAAGTCGCACCTTCTGTGCCTGTCCCTGAAAGGCGGAAAACAATGCGTGAGCCGTCGGTAAAGCCTATTCTTAAGCCTTGTCCTGTGCTAATGCTGTGGTCAACAGGGTCGGTATAGCTGAAGTCGTCGCAGAAAGCGATTTGATAGCCTTTAAACGTTTGTTGTAATAAAGTGGGGAATTTTGATTGTAAATCAGTCATTAACTGTTTAGCAATTTGGCTGTCTATGCCTTCATAATCATGACGGCTGTAAACATTGCGCCCGTATTGTTGCCAGTGTTCGTGCAAAATTTCTGCAACGGATTGTTGGCGAACTGCAAGAATATTGAGCCAGAATAAAACCGCCCATAAGCCGTCTTTTTCGCGCACATGATTGGAGCCTGTGCCGAAACTTTCCTCACCGCATAAGGTCGCTTTGTTCGCATCTAATAGGTTGCCAAAGAATTTCCAGCCCGTCGGGGTTTCATAGCAGGGAATATTGAGGGCTTGGGCGACGCGGTCAACTGCCATGCTGGTAGGCATGGAACGGGCAACGCCTGTTAAGCCATTTTGGTAGCCTTTGACGTGGTGGGCATTGGCGACGAGAATCGCAAGGCTATCAGAGGGGGTGACAAAGCAGTGTCGACCTAAAATCATGTTGCGGTCGCCATCGCCATCAGACGCTGCGCCAAAATGGGGGGCGTTGTCGCTGTAGAGTTGTTTGACTAAATCCTCGGCATAGGTCAAGTTTGGGTCAGGATGTCCACCGCCGAAGTCTTCTAAGGGTGTGCCATTCATGACTGTACCAGTGGGTGCGCCGAGTGTTTGTTCTAGCAGATGATGGGCGTAAATGCCTGTAATGGCGTGCATGGCATCGAAACGCATGGCAAAACCTGATTGAAAGAGTTGACGAATTTTGTCGAAGTCGAACAGATTTGCCATGAGTTGAGCGTAATCTTCAACAGGGTCAATAACTTCTACGCTTAAACTGCCGATTTGTTGATTGCCTAATTGGTTTAGGGCAATATCGGGCACGTCTAAAATACGATAATTTTTAATCGTTTGAGTTTCTGCATAAACGGCTTCGGTGAGTTTTTCAGGGGCGGGACTACCGCTACTGACGTTGTATTTAATGCCGAAATCGCCATCTTTTCCTGCGGGGTTGTGGCTGGCAGAGAGAATTATTCCGCCAAAGGCTTGGTATTTGCGAATCACGGCTGAAGCGGCGGGGGTGGAAAGGAGTCCGTTTTGTCCTAATAAAATCCGTGCAAAGCCATTGGCAGCCGCCATTTTAGCAATGGTTTGAATGGCAATGGTGTTGTAATAGCGACCATCGCCACCCAGCACGAGGGTTTTGCCTTGTACATCGCCTAAGACGTTAAACAGGGCTTGTACGAAGTTTTCTAAATAGTGAGGTTGTTGGAAAACAGTGACTTTTTTACGTAAGCCTGATGTGCCTGCTTTTTGTCCGCTATAGGCTTGGGTTGATACGGTTTTTATTTGCATAGTGATGTGATGATGAATCAGGGGCGAGGTTAAAAAGTGCTGGGTTCTTGGCTACGGGTTAGGGTAATAACGCCACTATCCGTGCGTTGTAATAAGCTGGTTAATCGAGAACGGGCGCGGTCGATAAAAACATCGGCTTGATAACGAAAGTAATGGCTAGAAACGCCTAAGCCTTCTTTATCGACTTTAAGACCTGCTAGGGCTTCATGTGCGAGAAATGTTTGTAAGTTTTTAAATGGGATAGATTCACGACCTTTAATCAGGGTTTCTACTTGTTCGGGGGTTAAGTCATCCGCTAAGGTCATGAGAACGGCTAACGGTGCGGTGTTGACATTAATCTCTGTGATTTCAGGCAATGCGGTGACATAGGGAATTATTTTGTTATAAATCTCGGCTTTAAAGCCTGCAACCAGACGTAATTCAGTGGGGCTGCGCATTTTGGTATTGGCGGCGCGGTAAGCGGGTTTATTGATTAAATACGTGGTTTCTTCTGCACCGTTGGGTAATTGGGGGTCGTTATCAGGGTCTATCCAATCGACGACGGCTTGGGCAAGGTCGGGTGAGATTTCTAAATAAGTCAGTAGGCGTTGAAAGCGTTGTAATTGTAAAGGAACGACTTTTCCCTCACTGTCAACCAAATTATTCAGATTAAACTTTGCTTGTAAATCGCTCAGTTGTCCTTGTAACGTACCGCCATCAATGGGGAAAGGCGGGAGTTGTACTGCCCATAACTCGCTTAATGCATCGTATTGGCTGTTTTTACGGTCTTGTTGCAAGATTTGACCCGCCCATGTTTCGCCACCGAGTGCGTAAAGATAGGCTTGGTCGTTGTTGAGTAGATTTGCGGTGCGACGAATATCCAATTGTTGGCGGGCAGTCATGGCGACGGCAATCACAGTTGCCAGTGCGACGATAAGAATGGCTGTAATCAGCGCGACACCGCGTTGTTGATACTTGAGCATTTAGAACATATTAAGAAGAGTATGGCGCGTGTTGGGAATGGCTCAACCAAAGCGCATCAATCAGTAACATGATAGCCCCCACTGTAATCGCACTGTCTGCTATGTTAAACGCGGGGAAATGCCACGTTTGATAATAAACATCAATAAAGTCGATAACATAACCGTACAGCACGCGGTCGATAAGATTACCGATTGCCCCCCCCAGAATTAAAGCTAACGTTGCGGCTAACCATTTTTGTTGGCTAGATAAACGGCTCAACCAGATAATCATCACGAGACTGATAACAATAGCGAGTCCTGTTAAAAAATAACGTTGCCAGCCTCCTGCTTCCGCCAGAAAACTAAAAGCAGCCCCCGTATTGTAAACAAGGGTAAAGTTTAAAAAAGGCAGAATGGGATACGGTTCGTGGTAAACCAATGCACTGTTTGCCCAAAGTTTGGTGAGTTGGTCAATGATGAGGACTAAGAGCGATAAACTTAACCACCATAACGCACGATAACGCGGTGCGTTTGCGATTGGGGAATATGCCATACTTAAGAAGTTCCTTATATTGCGATATTAACAGTTTTTTTTTGATATTTTATCATAGACTATAGAAAAGTATTTTTAGTGATGGAGCAGATTTCTCATGGCTGATCGGCGTTTACAAGTGTTTTATACCGTTGCGCGTTTATTGAGTTTTACCAAAGCAGCGGAAGCATTACACATGACACAACCTGCGGTTACTTTCCAAGTTCGGCAGTTAGAAGAGCATTTTAATACCCGTTTATTTGACCGCACACACAATCGAATTGCCTTAACCGAAGTTGGAAAACGGGTATTTTTTCATGCTGAGAAAGTCTTTGAGCAATATGCACTGATGGAAAATGATGTGCGGGAAATGACAGGCAATATGAGCGGATTTTTATTAATCGGTGCAAGTACAACCATTGCCGAATATATGTTACCCGCGCTGTTAGGCGATTTTAAAAATAAATATCCTGATGTCGGTATCCGTTTAAAAGTCTCAAATACAGAAGAAATTGTTTCCATGGTTGAAGACAATATGATTGATTTAGGCGTGGTAGAAGCCCCTGTCGGTAATAAAAGTTTAGCGGTGGAATTGTGTCGAATGGATGAATTAGTGGCGATTGTACCGATGAATCATCCTTTAACCCGAAAAACAGCCGTAACACCGCAAGAGTTAGCGACTTATCCATTTATTTTCCGTGAAGAAGGGTCGGGCACGCGGGAAGTTGTGATGGAGTATTTAACCCGTGCAGGGTTGTCTTTGTATGATTTAAATGTCGTGATGGAATTAGGCAGTTCTGAGTCAATTAAGGGCGCAGTAACATCAGGCATGGGCATTTCTATTTTATCGCGGGCAGCAATTCAAAAAGAGTTACAGCTTAGAACCTTAAAGCAAGTGCAATTAATGCCCCGTTTAGAAAGACCATTTTCATTCGTACATCAAAAACAAAAATTCCGTTTTCGGGCAATGGAAGAACTTTTAAAATTTGCGAGCCATTACTGTAGTACGCGCCCATTGCAAAGTGTGGCGTAAAATCCAACAGACCTGCTAGGTTTTTAAAACCTAGTAGGTTTATGTTTTATTTTGGAAAATTCGCCGAACTGTGGTTATTTTTAATGAAACTTGTGATGTTTATACAGAATTTGGCTTATTTTTATTCTTTATCTGCTTAACATAAACTACGATAATGCAAAGTTTTTCTGAATAAATTCAGATTTTGCAAGATTGGGTCAGTATTTATCTATGTGCTTGTATCCCGCCTAAAAATCCCTAGCTTATTACTGTAATACGTTTTTTTAAGAGGAAAGTTTATTCATGAGCTTATTAATGGATGCGTTGCACCAAGCAGAGTTTAGCAAACAGCATAAGCCTATGGATAAAAAGGATGATTCTGTCATAGGTGATGAGAATGTAGCGATACAAACGCCCGTGTTAGCGGATGATGTGCATGTGTTAGATTGGAATCCTGCATTAATTCCAAGCGCAGAAGCACTCGTGATTAAAGTGAATCATCTGGATTTGCCCAATTCACCAACAGCAGAAAATGTGAGTAATGAACAAGATAATGATATTTTACGATGGGATGCCGATTTAATCTGTGAAACGACGGCTACAATGACCGTAAGTGAAGACGAATTAATCTTGATTGATGATTCTACAACGTCATCATCTACTTCCCTACAAGACGTTTCTGATACTTCCGTAGAAACAGCTTTAGTCTGGGATGATGCATTAAAATTAGTCGATGATGAAGTTTTAGAGCTTGAACCAAACGGAGAAATAGACAATAAAGAGACAAGATTAGTCTGGGCTGATGAATTGTTTATTCAATCCAGCCGTGAATTAGATGATACGCCTTCTCGTTCATCTCCTGACTCAAGCCAAACCTCACACGATTTAGAAAGTCGTTCAGCCCATCAGCTTTATTTAACGATGGGAGATGAAAATAGTGAAAGTCCGATAACGACTGAAAATAGAGACGCAAGCCCAACAGCAAGAGCCTTTACGCCTGATACATCTGAAGAAACTACTGAAAAAACTGTGGATAAAGCGACGCATTTAACATGGGATGACGCTATTTTTTCAACACCACATCCCAGCGTGGCTGAAAGACAGCACAATGTACATCGGATTTTATCAGCGTCCTCAGCACGTCCTGTTAACACTCAATCTTATTGGGCAATTGCTGGTTTAGGTCTATTTTTAGGTGTCGCAGGTTTGTATTATTTTGATAATATTGTTTCTGATACGATGTTGTCAGCTAAAAATATAACAGGTAATGCACAACATAATCCTATTCCTCTTCAAGCACATGCGCGGAGTAATCAGCCTAGTCAAATCGTGCCTTTAACCATAGAGCCAATGCATATTGGTATCAGCGAAGAAGGAGATTTGAATGATTCAGAAGCCAATGGCACAACGCAAGCGGAAAAGCTCTCTACTGATGAAAAACCAACATTAACCATTCCTAAAGCGTCTTCTTTATTGAGTGCACGCGATACAAACAACGCATTATTAAATCTATTAGCACTAAAATCCGCAACGCAAAACTCCGCTACAGAAACAGTAACATCCACTAATAGCCCACCCTCTCCAACGGTGACAACGACAAACCCTACTTCGTCTGTCAGTGCGCATACGGTTGATGCTGAAGTTGAAAAAATTAGTATTCGTCGGACAGTACGCAATAAAAACGAGTTAGTCAGTCATTTGACAACGGCATATACAGCATTACAACAGGGTAATTTAACAACAGCTAACCGTTATTACTTACAAGTATTACAACAAGATGCCAATAATCGGGATGCTTTGCTAGGAATGGCAGCGATTGCCAGTAAACAGCAACAAGCAAATCTTGCAAAAACTTATTATCAACGGGTATTAAATCATTATCCACAAGACCCCGTCGCTAAAATGGGGCTATTACAAATTTTACCGACTCAAGATATTGAGCAACAAAAAAATCAGTTAAAACAACTTTTACAAGAACAACCGCAAGCCGCTTATTTACACTTTGGTTTAGGCAATGCTTATGCAACACAAGGACAATGGCGCAGTGCGCAAGAAGCCTATTTCAATGCATATCGTTACGACAAACAAAAAGCAGATTATGCGTATAACTTAGCGGTTAGTTTGGAACATTTGAATAAACCACAACTTGCCATTCCTTATTATCAACAAGCATTGCAATTAGCCTCGCAACAAGCCGTGAGCTTTGACCCACACGCTTTGCAAACTTATCTTGCTGACTTAAATATTGCCCTACCAACGAATCAAACAACCGACGCGCTTTCCGAATTAGCAAATTCACACTAATTTAGATTAGAAAAGTCTTCCAGATAATACCGAACAATGCATGACAAGCGTGGCGAATAGGAATAGCATTTGCAATTAATGTATTATCTCTTCCGTTACTCCTACTCGTTGCTGCTTGATAGATTACACTGCTTATGAATCCAGTTGCCTCACCAACACTTAACCACGAAATCGCACGCCCCCGTTTAGGAGAAATTCTAATTAGTCAGCAGATTATCAGTGCTGACCAACTTAAAGTTGCGCTCACAGAACAGAAAAAGACGCAAGAACAACTAGGCAAAATTTTAGTTAAACTCGGCTTTGTCTCTGAAGCCGTGATGCGCGATTTATTAGGACAAACTTTAGGACAAAGTAGTATTGAATTGTCCAAATTAGTCGTTGACCACGAAACATTAAGCCTTGTACCGAAACAATTAGCCCGCCGTTATTCTCTTATTCCCATTAGTTTTGATAAAAAAGCAAATTTCTTACGTGTTGCAATGGCTGATATTTTCAATGTTTTAGCCATTGACCAATTGGTTGCGACCTTAGGGGGAAATATTCGGGTTGAGCCATTGCTCGCCAGTGAAGCAGAAATTTTATCGGCGATTGACCATTTTTATGGCTATAACCTCTCTTTAGATGGGATTTTGCATGAAATTGAAACGGGTGAAGTTGATTACCAAAGTTTACCCGCAGGACGGGAAGAATATAGTCAACCCTTTGTCCGTTTAGTTGATGCGTTACTTTCTGATGCGGTTAAACGGGGCGCGTCCGATATTCACTTTGAACCCGAAAAAGGCTTTTTACGGATACGTTACCGCTTAGATGGTGTATTACAACAAATTCGTAGCTTGCATAAAAGTTATTGGTCAGCGATTGCGGTGCGCATTAAAGTGTTAGCGGGTTTAAATATCGCGGAGAATCGCATCCCCCAAGATGGACGAATTAGCTTAACCCTTGCAGGACGTTTAATCGATTTTCGGGTGTCTGTGCAGCCAACGATTTACGGCGAAAACATTGTATTGCGGATTTTAGACAGTCAACGCGGTCTGTTATCGCTCAATCAATTAGGATTAATGGATGATAGTTTACAGACATTAAAACTCATGGTTGCACGCCCTGAAGGGCTTATTTTAATTACAGGGCCAACAGGGAGCGGGAAAACGACAACGTTGTATTCTGTACTGAATCATCTCAATACAGAAGCAGTTAATATCATGACCTTAGAAGACCCCGTCGAATATGCTTTAGGGCGGGTACGACAAACGGCGGTTAATGAAGGGGTTAAACTCGATTTTGTCACAGGCGTGCGCTCAATTTTACGACAAGACCCTGATATTATTCTGGTTGGGGAAATTCGTGATGAAGAGACGGCAGAAATGGCTTTTCGGGCTGCGATGACAGGGCATCAAGTCTATTCAACCTTACATACCAATTCAGCAATTGGTGCGATTCCGCGTTTATTAGATATTGGCGTACAACCTGATTTAATGGCGGATAACATTATCGGTATTATCGGACAACGCTTAGTTCGCAAACTCTGTTCGCATTGCAAACAACCCTACCCCCCAGCAGATATGCACCGTCGTTTATTAGGCTTATCGGTCAATCAAACCGCGACACTTTACCGTGCAACGGGTTGTGAACAATGCGAACAACGTGGCTATAAAGGACGTTTAGCCCTGATGGAAATTTTACGCTTAGATGATGGCTTACAAGAACTCATTGCTCATCGAGCCACCACCTATGATATTAAACATCATACGCAACGTGCAGGCTTTCGTGCCTTAGCACAAGAAGGCATCCGACGTGTTTTAGAAGGCATTACCAGTTTAGAAGAAGTTGCGCGGGTAGTTGATTTAACAAGCCAACTTTAAGCAAGACTCTTCAACCACGTATTAACTTCTTCCTCTGTGGGCACTTTAGCTTTTTTCGTCATCACCTTTCCATTCAATGTTACTGTGGGTGTAGATAAGACCCCCGCAATAGCCATTTCTTGATAATCTGTGACTTTTTTCAGGGTAAATGGAAGATTTTGGGCAGTTAATACTTGGCGAATCAAGTTTTCTGTATTACTACAATTTGCACAACCTGGTCCATACACAATAAACTCGTACATCATAAACCTCACATGATAGCGTTAAATAAATACCCAACAGTTAAAATTCCCAAAGCAACAATACTGATGAAAGTCACAATAAGACGGACTTTTAACACCTTGCGTAAAATAATCATTTCAGGCAACGATAAGGCAGTAACTGCCATCATAAATACCAACACTGTCCCTAAAGCTGCGCCTTTAGCGAGTAAGGCTTGTACAATGGGAATAACGCCAGCAGCGTTGGAATACATCGGAATCCCAACAAGAATGGCTAAAGGCACTGACCACCAACTTGCCCCCAGTAGAGAAGCTAAAATATTTTCAGGGACATAACCATGAATTCCTGCCCCAACGGCAATCCCTAATAATACATAGAACCAGACTTTGCCAACGATATCGCGCACAGCTTGTATGCCTAACTCGATGCGATCATTCATTGTCAACCGTGCTTCAGCACTATCTGGCATTGGCGGGATTTTATAAACCCAATCTTCTACATACTGTTCCATACCGAGTTTTCCCAACACATAGCCTGATAGAATTGCAATGATTAACCCCATGCTTAAATACAAGCCTGCGATATGCCAGCCAAATAAACCAAATAACAACCCTAGCGCGATTTCATTCACCATTGGGGCTGCGATTAAAAATGCAAAAGTGACTCCTAAGGGCACACCTGCGGTGAGAAATCCAATAAACAGCGGTACAGCAGAACAGGAACAAAATGGGGTAACTACGCCGAGTAATGCAGCAAGAATATGGCTTAGAAAATTTGCTTTACCTGCTAATAAGGCGCGGGTAGATTCTGGCGTGAAAAAAGAACGAATGACCCCCATTATGAAAATAATCAATGAAAGTAATAATAAAACTTTTGGAACTTCAAAAATAAAAAAAGCCACAGCAATGCCAAAAGCATTCGTTTTAGATAAGCCAAAAATTTGGTAAACCAATGCTTCAGTCAATACTTGTAAATTGAGATATAACAGTAGCCACAGGATAAATGCGCCACTTAATTTTAGAGCCAATATGGGTAGTGACATGGTATTTACATTATTTATAGAGGTCTTGGTATTATCATTATATACGAATATTCGCATATTATAATGTAATCGTTTCTTATATAACGTCAGGTTTTAGTTGTTAGTTAATCTTAAGACTTTTGTCTGAATTAAGTTTTACGTGTTGAAAACCTAAACTTGTTTAGCACTACTAAATAAATTGTATTTTTCTAACAATAACCTGAGTTCGGCGAGTTTCTTTTAAAAAGACAACAGTTTGTCTGAATCAGAATTTTCAGAATTAAAAAGACAAGAAAATTAAAAGAATAAAAAATTATGTTTTTAATTGTTTTTAATTCTGCTAATTCTGAAAATTCTGTGAATTCTGATTCAGACAAAAAAAGACCTGCTAGGTTTTCAAAACCTAGCAGGTCTATCGGAACACGCGAAAAGGGCTGAGGGATTGGCAGAGATTACTCTCTTGTTTTTCATCGGGATTCACCAGACAAGATTAAAACATTGTCTGAATCAGGATTTAAAACCCTCAAACCAAAAAGTCAGGTGAATGATGCTTTTTAATCCTGCTAATCCTGAAAATCCTGTGAATCCTGATTCAGACAAGCTGTTGTCTTTTTTATTATTTAAGATATCCATAAAAACCCTGTTCTTCTCTACAAAACAACCTATATTCCTATGACTGGTCAATCTCTCGACCCCCATATTCTTATCGTGGATGATAAATCCACTAATATTCAATTTTTAGGGATGGTTTTACGCCAACAAAACTACCGCATCAGTGTTGCCCAAGATGGTTACCAAGCAATTAAAATTGTTGATAAAATCATCCCTGACCTCATCTTGCTCGATATCATGATGCCTGAAATGGATGGTTTTGAAACCTGCTTAAAATTAAAAGAAAATCCTGCACTCAAAAACGTCCCTATCATCTTTCTTACTGCTAAAGATGACACAGAAGACATCTTAAAAGGCTTCCAACTCGGCGCGGCGGATTACATCACCAAACCTTTTAACTCAGCGGTTTTACTAGCCCGTGTTGCAACACATATCAACTTACGCCAAAAAACCCAGTTACTAGAACAACAACGTCAAAAAACACAAATCGCTTTACAAATTAGTCAAGAAAAATACCGTTTTTTAGTCGAAAACCAAACCGATTTTGTGATTAAACTAGACGCACAAGGACAATTCTTATTTGCTAGCCCCTCCTACTGCGAAAAACTCCAAAAAAATGAAAATCAACTCCTTGGGACAACATTCACGCAATACTTAATCCCCGAAGAACAAACCAACTTTACGCAACTGTGCGAACAGCTCCAACATCCTCCTCATATAGGACATATAGAACTACAACTCCCCCAAACACAGCCCCTATGCTGGGTTGCATGGTCATGTAAAGCCATACTAGGACATGACAAACAAATTCAAGAAATTGTTAGCGTTGGTAGAGACATTACCGCCCGCCGTCAAGCAGAAGAAAAAGCCCGCCAAACACTACACGAACTCGCCCATATCTCCCGCCTCAACACCATGGGCGAAATGACCACCGCGCTTGCTCATGAAATCAACCAACCCTTAACAGCAATTCTAAGCTTTTCCCAAGCAGGGCTACGCCTCATTGATACACCAAATTTTGATTTAGAAGACCTGCGCCTTGCTCTCACAGGCATAGAACGCAACAGCAAACTTGCCAGCGAAATTATCAAACGTATTCGCTTTTTTGCACGAAAAGACAAACAATTTAAAAAAGAACCGATAGATATTAATCAACTGATTAATGAAGTAGAATATCTCGTTCATCCTGAACTACGTCGCCATCAAGTACAACTAAGCCTAGCACTTAGCCCACACCTCCCCCCCGTTACGATTGATAACATTCAAATCCAACAAGTGATTTTAAATCTTGTTCGCAATGCAATGGATGCTGTTTTAGCCGTAACAACACAACGCATCATTACCATTAAAACCATGCTTTCCAGTCCTCACTATTTAGAAGTTGCGATTTACGACACAGGCATCGGCATTGCCCCTGAAGTAAAAAACACACTCTTTGAACCTTTTATAACCACTAAAAATAATGGTGTTGGGATTGGTTTATCGATATGTCGGTCTATTATTGATGAACATGGCGGACAACTACACTTTACAGATAATCCACAAGGGGGCAGTATTTTCCGTTTTAGCTTACCCATCCGCGAGATAGATAAATGAAGCCACAACATCCAGCACCACAAGTTTTTGTTGTCGATGATGAACCTGATATTCGTGCGGCTATTCGCTTACTCCTAAAAACAGTCGGCTTAAATGTCATCACCTTTGAATCAGCCATAGACTTTCTACAAAAATACCAACCTGATTGGACAGGCTGTTTAATTGCCGATGTTCGTATGCCTGGTATGAGTGGTTTAGAACTACAAGCCAAACTCCAAGAAATGAAATCCCCCTTAACACTCCTGATTATTTCAGGACATGGGGAAGTCGAAATGGCGGTAAAAGCCGTGAAAGCGGGCGCGATGGATTTTATTCAAAAACCCTTTAGCGACCAACGCTTATTAGATTGTGTACAAGAAGCCTTGCAACATGGTGTCGAAACTTACCTACGTTACCAAGAAGAAGCAGAAATTATTCACCGCTACGAACAACTGACCAGCCGTGAAAAAGAAGTGATGTGGCTTGTTGCCGAAGGCAAAGCCAATAAAAATATTGCAACTGAGCTTAATATCAGCGTGCGCACCGTAGAAATTCACCGCGCCCGTATGATGGAAAAACTCATGATAGACACATTTCCCACCCTCTTGCGCACAGTTACCATTGTAGAAAAAACAATTAAACCGCTATAAACTCACGCAGATTAATAAAATTAACGCCCTGACCACGCTAATAATTTTATAAAAACCCATTACGGCGCAACCAAATATAAATTAAACCAACAAACCCAACAAACGACCCCCACACCGCAAAATAACCATAATGCCAATGTAACTCGGGCATATAATCAAAATTCATCCCATAAATGCCCGCGATAAAAGTTAAAGGCATAAAAAACACAGAAAAAATAGTTAATACCCGCATTGTCTCATTCGTTTTATACGACGCTAACGACAAGTTTAACGTCAACAAGTTATCCGCACTCTCAACCGTATGGTCAACTAAAAAACATAAACTTTCTAACTCTTCGCGCAAATCTTGCAATAATGGACTATGTAACTCAAACGGCGAATCTAACTTAATTAAAATATCTTGGAACAAATACAACATTCTTTGATAAATTGACATTTTTCGCCGTAATAAATATAAATTTTGTACAGAATCAATCGTTGATTTCCCCTCAAAAATCGTTGCTTCAAACCGCTCTAATTCGCCTTGACCCGTCACTAATGGAGCTTCATAAGATTTAATCACCCCTTTCAACAAATCACGCAAAACTAATACAACTAACTCATTAAAATGGATTGATTGAGACTGTTCCCATTTTTCCCGCAATTCATCTAAAAAAGATAAATCCACACGGTGAACCGTAATCAAAAAATCTTTACTCAAAAAAATAGCAATTTTACGAGTCAATTGATGCACATTATTCGCAGTCTCTGGCGCATTTTCATCAAAAACCCGCACAATGATAAAATTAACCCCTTTAATATCCTCCTGTTTTGGCAAATGCTCAGGCTGTAAACAATCCTGTATTGCCGTTTGATGAATAGAAAATTCATGTCCTAAGTTTTCTAACTCCTCATAAGTCGGACTAACAACATCAATCCACTGAAAATCATTATTTTTTAAGACAACTCTACGCATTAAAATGCCTCTTTATCTCAAGAACGGGATTTGCAACAATGGTACACTGAAAAAAATAAACCCCCAACAATGCCAAAAACAATCGTATGTTTAAAAACCTTTTTCTCTTTCGCTTTTTAAAACCCTTTACCCTCTCTACTGATGAACTCCATCAAAAACTGGCTGAACAAGCATTTCGCCCTTGTGGCGGGCTGGATTTATACAGCATGGGCTGGGTACCGCCTTTAGGGCAAGAAGCGAATTACTACACCCATAGTATTAATAACTGCATCATATTCACCGCTCGCCGTCAGGAAAAAATCCTCCCTGCAAGCGTCATTCGTGAACATTTAGATGAGAAAGTTAAAGAAATAGAATCAACAGAACATCGTAAATTAAGCAAAAAAGAAAAAAATGTGTTAAAAGAAGAAGTTTTGCAAACCCTTATCCCCCGTGCATTTAGCCGTACTAGCCATTTATCCGCCTATATTGATGTACAAAATGGTTGGTTAATCGTCAATACAGGCAGCGAGAAAAAAGCCCAAGAATTGACAGTTTTATTACGCAAAACGATAGATAGCTTACCGATAGTCATTCCACACACAAACCGCGCCCCCGCCTCCGTCATGACAGCATGGTTGAGCGAACAGCAATACCCGCATGATTTTAAAATAGAAGATGCTTGCCAAATGGTGGACAATGAGCAGGCAAGCGTACAGTGTAGAAAACAGGATTTATTAACGGAAGAAATTCACGGACATTTAGAAGCAGGCAAACAGGTAAAAAAACTCGCTTTGCAATGGGAAGAGCGTTTAAGTCTTGTATTAACCGATGAATTAGTGATTCGCAATTTACGCTTTTTAAATGAAAGCCCTGAAACTGATGGTAGTAGCGAAGATGCTAAAGAAAGTTATACCGAACGTTTTGATAGTGAGTTCACCTTGATGATTTTAGAGTTACGCCAATTTTTACCACGTTTGTTTGAAGTGTTTGGCGGAGAGAATGAGGAGAGTTATCAGCGGTTATAAGTGTTTTTTCTTTGAAACTGCGTGATGATTCTAGGACTGGCAGTCCTTGAAGGACTGCCAGTCCTTTCTTTTTGACTGGATGACTAGGGCATTAAAATCGTATTTTCTGGCTCTGGCAAGCGTTCAGGATAATCTAGGGTGTAATGTAAGCCACGGCTTTCTTTACGTAGTAAAGCAGAGCGGATAATTAAATCAGCAACAACCACTAAATTCCGTAATTCAATTAAATCGTTTGTAACGCGGAAATTACTATAATATTCATGAATTTCGTTTTGTAATAAGTCAACCCGTCGTTTTGCCCGTTCTAGGCGTTTGGTAGTGCGGACAATGCCGACATAATCCCACATAAACCGTCGTAATTCGTCCCAGTTGTGTGAGACGACAACTTCTTCATCGGAATCCGTTACACGGCTTTCGTCCCAATCAGGTACGGTTGGCGGTGTTGCGACAGTATCGAGTTCTTTCAAAATATCTTGGCTGGCACTGTGTCCAAATACTAGACATTCTAGTAAGGAATTGCTCGCCATACGGTTTGCGCCATGTAGTCCCGTAAATGCGGATTCTCCAATGCAATATAAGCCTGCAATATCGGTGCGTCCGTGTTGGTCGGTAACAACGCCGCCGCAGGTGTAATGGGCTGCGGGTACAATCGGAATTGGTTGATTTGCCATGTCGTAGCCCAATTCTAAACAGCGATGATAGATATTGGGGAAATGGGAAACAATGAATTGTTCGGATTTATGGGTTATGTCTAAAAAGACGTAATCGCTACCGATGCGCTTCATTTCGTGGTCTATGGCGCGGGCGACGATGTCGCGGGGGGCAAGTTCGGCACGGGGGTCAAAGCGATGCATGAAGGGTGTGCCATCGGGGAGGAGTAAGCGTCCACCTTCGCCCCGTACTGCTTCGCTGATGAGAAATGATTTTGCTTCGGGGTGAAATAAACATGTCGGGTGGAATTGGATAAATTCCATATTGCCCACTCGACAGCCTGCTCGCCATGCCATCGCAATGCCATCGCCTGTCGCAACGTCGGGGTTGCTGGTATATAGATAGACTTTGCCCGCACCGCCTGTGGCTAGGACGACAAAACGCGCCCGCATGGCTATCACTTCGTTGGTGTCGCGGTTTAAGACGTAAGCCCCAATACAGCGGTTTGTATTTAGCCCTAATTTTTTGCCTGTAATCAGGTCGATAGTAATGTGGCGTTCTAAAAGTTGAATATTGGGATGTACAGCGGCTTTTGCGGTGAGTGCAGTAACAACGGCTTTTCCTGTGGCATCGTCGACATGGATAACGCGACGGTGGCTGTGTCCGCCTTCACGGGTCAGATGATAGGTTAATTGCCCATCAATATTGGATTCTTGGGTAAAGGGTACGCCTTGTTTTATCAGCCATGCAATGCGTTCAGGGCCTTCGGCGACGGTGAAATTGACGATGTCGCGGTTGCAAAGTCCTGCACCTGCGTTGAGGGTGTCTTCCACGTGGGAAGTGAGGGAGTCATCTTCACCCAGTACAACGGAAATTCCCCCTTGCGCGTATTGGGTGCTGCCTGAATCTATGGAGGCTTTAGAGAGGACGGCGATGCGTGCATGGTCTGCTAGTTCTAAAGCAAGGCTTAGTCCTGCCGCCCCGCTTCCTATTACGAGTACATCATATTCAGCCTGTTGGGTCATGATTTATTCAAGTTCTTCCGTAATCTTAGCTGGTTAGCTTATTAATTTGGTGTTGTGATTTTTTGAACAACCTAGTAAAAAGATTAACATAATTTTTTATTTTTTAATTATGCCGTTTGTAAGGGATTTCAGGGCTATTAGGGTATCGCAAATTAGATAAAGGTTATTTTTTGTCAAAGTGGGGTGTGTTTAGGAATATTCACGCGGTTGGTCAAAATAAAAGAGGGTTTGCCCGCTGGCGGTGGTTAGTATTTCGCTGTGAAGTTGGAAGTTGTCGCGTAATGTTTGTGGGGTTAATACGGTTTGTGGTGTTCCCATCGCTTGTAGTTGTCCTGCGTTTAATAAAATGACTTGGTCGGCGTAGCGAAGTGCGGCATTGATATCGTGTAGGGATAAAAGCATTAAATGTCCTTCATCTGCGAGTTGGCGACAGAGTTGGAGAATGCTAAGTGCGTGGGCAATATCTAGGCTTGCAGTAGGTTCGTCGAGTAGGAGTATATTGGCTTGTGTTGCTAGACTACGGGCGATAATAACGCGCTGTTTTTCACCGCCTGAGAGTTCATGAAACCAGCGT